>DATMEI010000211.1:0-6866 GCA_035556995.1 Streptomyces sp. | reverse complement strand
CAGGCGCTCGGTGTCGTCCGTGAGCGAGGTGCGGCGTGAAGCAGCTTTGCGTGCCCGGTCCAGGCAGGCGTTCACCGTGATCCGGTGCAGCCAGGTGGTCACGGCGGACTGTCCGCGGAAGGTGTGTGCCGCCCGGTAGGCGGAGATGAGGGCGTCCTGTACGGCGTCGGCAGCTTCTTCGCGGTCGCCGAGGGTGCGTACAGCGACCGCCCAGAGCCGGTCCCGGTGTCGGCGAACGATCTCGCCGAAGGCTTCGGGATCACCGTCGATGTGACGGGCCAGCAGCTCGCGGTCGTTGAGCACGTCCAGACCGTTGCTCTGCGGGGGCACAGCGGGTCTGGCGGGTGTGTCGGCGCTGCTGTGGCCGCCTCGCCCGTGTCTGGGGCGGCGGCGTATCTCCTTGCCGCCGCGGTCGTCGCTCACCGTCGGACGCCTCCCGTCATCCTCGCCCGCCGGCTGTGCCGTGCGTCAGCGTCGAGGTATCAGCTCTGGACCTGGATCTCCGTGATCCGGCCACGGTAGTTGCCGTCGTCCGAGAGCGGGAGCTTGGTGAGCCATACCAGTACGTACTGAGTCCTGATCGGTTTCTTGGCCTTGAGGGTGAGGTGTTGCCCTGTCCCCGCGCTGACCTTGCTGAAACCGCCGAGCGAACTGGGCATTCCGGTGGTGCTCTTGGGGGCGGCGAAGAAACCGGCGGTGGTCGCGCCCATGAAGTCGACCTTGACCGAGCTCACCTGCTGCAGCTTGCCGAGGTCGAGGACGAGGCCGACACCCGGCTTGAGGTTTCCGAAGTCGGGACGGCCGTAGTACTTCTGCGTGAGCCAATAGGTGCCCGGAGCGCCGTCGTAAGCGTCGGGAACATCCGCCGGGTTCTCGCTGCCGTTCCCCCCGGGCGGAGGGTCGAAGTCCTTGGCGTCGACGATCTTCACCGGCTTGCCCACGGCCCCCGGCTCGTCGGGGGCGTTGGCCTGTCCGGCTTCGTCGCTCGCGGAGTTGTCGCCCTTGAGGAGGGTGTCGGCAACCTGCCAGCTGCCCAGTCCCAGCGCGGCGATGAGCAGCGCTGAGACGCCCCACTTGAGCGCCTTGCCGGTACGGCCCGGAAGAGCCGGCGGCGCGGGGGACTCGCCGCCGCCGCGGGGACCGTCGGCCCCGGCGGCGTGGGTGGCGGGGCCTCCCGGCCCGTAGGCGCCTTGCTGGTAGGTGGTGCGCTGGTATTGCCTCGCCGAGCTGAACGACGGCTCAGGGGGCCGGATCCGGGGGAGCGCCGAGACGGCCTTGGCCAGCTCTTCGGGGGTGGCGCAAGGCTGCTCCTGGCTGGAGGCGGTGGCGCCGTCGTTGACCAGTGCGCGCATCGCCAGCTGGGAGAGACCGCGGTGGACCCCGGCGCGGACCTGTTCCGGCGCGAGGAGCGTGTCCTTGGCGAGGGAGCCGACGCCGGTGAGACCGTACGCGTCCTCCTCGTACGGCCAGCGCTGGGTGAGCGCCGCGTAGAGCAGGGCACCGACGCCTTCGGTGTCGGCGCGCTGAGGAGTGTCGCTGGTGACGCCGCGAAGGGCGGCGCTCACAGCCAGGCCGCGGATGCGGTACTGCCCGGAGCCGGTGCGCAGCACCGTGCCCGGTGTGAGCCTCAGATGGGCGAGACCTTCACGGTGTGCGGCAGCCATGGCCTGGGAGAGCTGGCTGACGAGCTGGTAGGCGTCGTGCGGCTCCAGCGGGCCGGTGGCGAGGAGCTCGCTGATCGGGGTGGCGTCGGGAAGCCACTCGTGGACGACGTAGACGAGGTCGTGGTCCTCCACGGCGTCCAGGACCTGGACGAAGCGGGGATCGCCGAGCAGAGCGGAGGAGCGGGCGGCGGAGAGCACCTTACGGGCGCGGGGATGGCCGGTCGGGAGAATGTGGACGCCGACTGCGCGGCGCAGTTTCTCGTCGACTGCACGCCAGCTGCTGAATCCGTCCAGACGGGTGACGCACTCCTCCAGACGGTACCGCCGGGCGATCTTGTGGCCGCTGTGCAGCTCCGGTGGCGCGGGCGGCCCGGATGCCTCCTGCCCTTCGTGCTCCGGGACTGTTGCGCCGGCCGGGGCCGGCTCAAGAGGAGCGGTCTGTGCTGCGGCGCCGACCGCGTCGTCGCCGTCCGCGGGCTGTGTCTCTGCGGAGGCTTCGGCCATGGTGGCGCCCTCCTCGCCGCTGCTCACGTTGCCCGCGTTGTCGCTGTCATGGCTGCTGCTGCCCGTGGCTTCGGCGTCTGCTCTCGTCTCCTCCGGGGGCCGGCTGGTGCCGCTGTGTCCGTCCGTCGCGCTGTCGGCGCTGGCTTCGTCCGCCCGGGCGGTGGGTGTTGCTTCCGCACCGCTGTTCTCAGCCACGCCGACGGCAGCTGTGCTCCGTTCCGCCACCGTCGTTCCTGCCTCCCCAATTCAATGCAGCCACTCTGTGCAACAGCTCGACAATTGTGCCCACAGTCCGCCGCTATGCACGACACGCAGTGGCCCTGGATGGTTGTACCGTCAGCGCCCCAGTCGGGCACGCACCATACCGACCATGGCGGTCATCTCCTCGATCCGCATCCGCTTCGCAGCTAGGACGAAGACCGCGCCCAATGCGATCCCTCCCGCGACCAGCGATGCCAGTGAACCGAGTGTTCCGCTGCCCAGGGCGTGGGTGATGCCGTAGACGACGGCACCGGCGGCCACCGTCGCCGGTACTGCCGCGCCGGCGAGCCGGATGTACGTACGCAGGACGTGCGCGGTGTCCAGATCACCGCCCAGCCGGAGGCGTAGGCGGCGCCATGCGATGCCCACGCCGACGACGTAGGCGAGGCCGTAAGAGGCCGCCATGCCGACGACGGCCCACCGGGCGGGGAGCAGCAGGAAGCACAGGCCGGACGCGACGGCGTTGGAGGCGGCGACGATGACGGTGTTGAAGAACGGGGTGCGGGTGTCCTCGTACGCGTAGAAGGCCCGCAGGACGACGTACTGGACCGAGAACGGGATCAGGCCGACGCCGAAGGCCATGAGCGCGAAGCCCATGGACTGGGCCGCGCCCGTACCCGAGGAGCCGTAGATCAGAGTGCACATCGGGACGCCGAGAGCGAGGAAACCGAAGGCGATGGGCACGATGGCGACTGCGGAGTTGCGCAGCCCCTGCGAGATGTCGTCGCGGACGGCGCCGGTGTCGCCGTCGTTCGCGGCGCGGGAGAGGCGCGGCAGCAGCGCCGCCATCACGGAGACGGTGATGATGGCCTGCGGCATGTTCCAGATCAGCTGCGCCTGGGAGTAGGCGGTGAAGCCGGTGCCGGCGTGACCTTGGCTGTCGGCGGTCTCGCCCGCCCAGGTGGAGAGCTGGGAGACGACGAGGACGCCGGCCTGGTTGGCGAGGACGAAGAAGACCGTCCACTTGGCGAGCTTTGCGGCCTTGCCCAGACCGTGGCCCCGCCAGTCGAAGCGGGGTCGTACCCGGAAGCCCGAGGCGCGCAGATACGGGATCATCGCGAGGGCCTGGACGACGAGTCCCAGGAGCGTGCCGATGCCCAGCAGACGCACGGCTTCGGGGGAGATGCTGCCGGCGGTCAGTCCTGACTCGTCGGCGGTGCCGTAGATCCAGAGGAAGCCGCCGACGGTGGCCATGATGACGATGTTGTTCAGGACCGGTGTCCACATCATGGCGCCGAACCGGCCGCGGGCGTTGAGGATCTGACCCATCACCACATGGATGCCCATGAAGAAGATGGTCGGCAGGCAGTAGCGGACGAAGGTGACGGTGACCTCGTTCGCTGCGGGGTTCTCAGCGATCTTCACCGACATCATCCGTACCAGCAGCGGCGCTGCGAGTACCGCGACGGCGGTCAGCAAGCCGAGGACCACGGAGACCAGCGTCAGGAGCCGGTTCGCGTAGGCCTCGCCGCCGTCGCCGTCCTCCTTCATGGCGCGGACGAGCTGCGGCACGAATACGGAGTTCAGGCCGCCGCCGATGGTCAGCACGTAGAGCATCGTCGGCAGGGTGATGGCCAGTTGGTAGGTGTCGCCGAGAACGGCGGCGCCGAGCGCGGCGACGATCAGCGCCGAGCGGATGAAGCCGGTCAGCCGGGACACCATCGTGCCCGCGGCCATGATGGCGCTCGAACGCAGAAGACCGCCGGACTTCCCCCCACCCGAATCGGAGGACTCCGGCGGGGTCGTGGGCGGGACGATCTCCGCGTCCGGCTCGGGAGGCGGCGGTGTGGCCTCGGACGACGCGGCGTGCGCGGCTTCGAAACCGGGCCCGGCACCTGGACCGACGGGCTTCTCTGCGGGGAGCGGCTGCCGTGCGCTTTCAGGACCGTACGGGGAGGAGGACGCTCCCGGGCCCTGGCCCGGGGTGCTCTCGGAGCGAGGGTGTGGGGGTGCGGAGGGCGGCCGGTCAGGGGACGGCGCGGCGGTGGAGGCCTGCGGAGACCGGGCCCGGCCCTGGTCACGGCCCTGGTCACGGAAGAGGTGGGCGAAGGCGTCGTCGGGATCGCGGCGCTGTCCGCCGGGCTGCACCTGCTGCGGATCCGTCGGGCCCGGGTCTTCTGCGCGGGCTGTTTCGGCGGAGGAGCGGCTGAGCAGTCCGTCGACGCCGGTGTACTGGACGGTGGCAGGGTCGTCGCCGTAGGGCAGGTGGCGCGAAGGGCCCTCCGGTTCCGGCGCGGGGGTGGGCGCCCAGCGCTGCGGGTCGGGGGCGTGCGGGCCCGGTTCCGGCTGTTCGTAGAGCGCCTGCGGGTCGGGGAGGGTGCCGGGCGGCGGCGGGGGGTTGGCGGCCCTGTCGTGGAGGGCTTCGCTCACGGGGTCCTTGGTGGCCGGGTCGCGGTCCTGATACGGGTCGCGTGCGTACGCGTCCCGCACGTAAGGGTCCTCCGGCGGCTGGGAGCCGTCTTCCGGGGTCTCGCGGCCCCCGTCACCGTCGTGCGGCGCATTCATCGCTACTTACCCCTGCCCCTGCTCGCAAGCTGACTCAACGGTCCACTTTCTCACCAGTGCCGGAGGCGCTGCCGCTTTCCCGGCCGGTGTCGTGCTCGCCGGGGGCACCGGGTTCGCCGGGTTCTCCGGGCTCCTGGAGCCGTTCCGTCCTGTCGGTCGGGACCGGCTGATCCGCCTGGTCAGGGTCGTCCTCTGGCCCCTCTGGCCCCTCTGGTTCCTCTGGCCGGCCGCCGGGCTCATCCGGCTGGTCCGTGTCGCCGCCGTCAGGGCCGTCGGCGTCACCAGGGCCCTCGGCGGTGCCGGTGCCGTCGCCCTCCGACGCCGAACCGCCGTTCCGCTTCCGCGTCGTGTACATCCGCACACCGGCGAGCACCACGAGCAGCACACCGCCCGCGATGACCAGCAGCACGGTCGAGGTGATGGAGGTGACGTTCACACGGAAGACCATCTTCTTCCCGTAGGGCCTGCCGTCCTTCGTGTAGAGCTGAGCCTCCACGTACGCGCGGCCGTTCGCCTTGGCCGTCGTTGAGAACTTCACCGACTGGCTGTGCCCGCCGTCGATCTTGACGGGCTGCGCCTCGCTGACATCGAGGCCGATGCGGCGCCGGGACTTCAGCCGCAGCTCCAGCCCGTCGACTCCCTGTACGAGGTTGTTCTGCACCGTCACCGGGATCGTCGCGCTGCGGCCCGAGAGGGTGATGGGGGTCTTCTGGATCAGGCTCACCTTCTTGGTCAGCCCCACCAGGTAACTGCGGACTCCCTCGCGGTACTTCGCGGCGCCCTTGGCGTTCCCGCGCCAGGAGGTGGACTCCCCCCGTTCGACCGCGCTGCCGAACGGTGTCACCAAGCGGTCGTCGCGGGTCAGGATCTGCTTGAACTCGTCGACGACGTGGTTGGTGCTCTGCACCTGCCGGTACGCCTCGGTGGGCAGCTCCTGCCGGCGCAGCGAAGCCGGGTACTGGCGGCCGCTCGGCACCTGCCGGTTCGCGGCGGGGTCGGGCTTGGCCTTGGCCGTCTCGGAGAGGTCCGTGCCCTCCGACCAGCGTCCGTCCTTCTGGAGCGAGCTGAGCGCCAGCGCCATCGCCTGGGCCTGGTCGGCTGTGGGCATCCGTTGCGGGGCGACGAGGATGTTGCGCTGCTTGTTCGGCACCTGAGCGGTGAGCGTGTGGGTCTCCCCGAGGAACCGCTGTACGGCCTTGGAAGTCGCACCCGGCCGGGTCAGGTCGCCCTCGAAGGCCCGGGAGAGGGGAGCGTCTGCGACCAGGGCGGTGTTGCCGCCGCCGATGGGACGGGCGGAGGTCGGGGTGTAGGAGAGCGCGGTGTCGCGGAAGCTGTCGCTGCGTGCGATGACGTTGTGGGCACCCGCGGAGGTGGCGACATCGACGATGCCGGGGTCGACGGCGCCGTCGACGGGCCAGGCGAAGTCCGTGCTGGGCTTCGTGTGCAGTATCGACTCGACCGTGGTGGAGGCCCGCTTGGTGGCGGGGCCCAGACCGGACAGCGCGCCCGGTACGTTCCTGCCGCGGTGTGCGAGCGAGGCCAGGTCCGGGTCGGCGAAGGGGAGAGTGGCGATCTCCTCGCCCTTCACGGCGCCCTGGAGATCCATGAGCCACTGCTTGGCGTACGCCTGGCCCTTGCCCGCTGTCGTGCCGCCGCTCTTCTTCTGCACCTCGTAGGGCTCGGTCATGGCGTTGACGGTGGCGAGCAGATCCGGATCGATCACCCAGGTGATCGGGAGGTCCTTGCCGAGTGTGACCAGCTGCTGGAGCCGCCCTCCCGGTGCGAGTTCCTTCGCGAGGTCGTCATTGCGGAATACAGGTGTCTGCTCCTCGTCGGACTGCGTGCGGGCAGTCATGTGGGAGGAGGAGATCAGCGGCCAGAGGTAGGTCAGCCCGGTCTTGTTCTCCGCGTCGGAGGTCTGCCAGGGCAGGA
>DATMEI010000210.1:0-9728 GCA_035556995.1 Streptomyces sp. | reverse complement strand
CCCCGACCACCGCAGGCGAACGCGAAATGCTGGAGGGCTGGCTGGACTTCCACCGCGGGACGCTGGCAAGCAAGTGCGAGGGCCTGAGCGACGCCCAGCTGCGGGAGATGTCCGCTGCTCCCTCCGGACTGTCCCTGCTGGGCCTCGTGCGCCACATGGCGGAGAACGAGCGCGGCTGGTTCCGCGAGACGATGGCGGGCGAGGATCTCACGCCGCTCTACTGCACCGACGAGGACCCGGAACGCGAGTTCCACGTCACCGAGCAGGACACCTGGGCGGAGGCGTACACGACCTGGCAGGGCGAGATCGGACGAGCCCGTGAGCAGACCGCCGCCCACTCCCTCGACGACATGAGCCGCAACAAGCACCCGCGGACCGGCGAGAGCTTCAATCTGCGATGGATCATGACGCACATGATCGAGGAGTACGCGCGCCACAATGGCCACGCGGACCTCATCCGTGAACGGATCGACGGCGCGACCGGCGCCTGAGCACCGGACTCCCCGGTGTCACCCGTGTGGGCCATTCCGGGTCCGTACGGCTCCGAACGGACCCCGCCCACAGCAGAGTTGCGCGGGTGCACCGAACAGGAACCACCACAAGAGCCACCGCGACAGCCCTGGTAGGAGTGGCCGTACTGGCTGCGTCCGTGTCCGGCTGTGTGGCCGTGGAGCCGGGCCCCGCGCCGGTGTCCACGGCCCCGGCGGGCGGGACCGCACCGGCCGTGGAGCCACAGATCGTGCAGGGCCCGGCCCGTGAAGTACTCGAAGCTCCGCCGCCGGCCGAAACCACCGCACCGCCCACAGCGCCGGCCTCCCGGGCCCGCGACGCACCCCGGGAGCGGCCGGTGTCCCCGCCGCGGCCGCCGAGGACCCCGACCGCCGGGCCGCCCACAGTCCCGTCCGTCCCTCGCGTCCCTTCGCTGCCGCAGTCCCGCCCGGACGTCTGCGCGCTGGGCGAGCGTTACGGCAGCTGGCCGCCCGACAGCCCGGAGGCCCGGATCTGCCGGAAGGCGTACGGACGTTGAGGGTCAGGCGCCGCCGAGGCGGTGCTCAAGGCGGTCGATGGCGGCACGGACGCCGTTGTCGTACCCGTCGTCCCCCAGGGCGTCGGTCGCCGCGCGCGCCCGGTCGAGGTGGGCGCGTGCCGCCTCGGGGCGTTGCAGCTTCACATAGTCCGCGGCCAGATTGAGATGGAGCGACGGGTAGAAAGCGCGCACGGCGAGGCTCTGCCGGTGCTCCGCGAGACGCTCGTCGCTCAGTCCCTCAGCCGCCGCCAGCGCCCGCAGATCCCAGGCCAGTTCGTCACCGGCATCGTCCTGCGTGTCAGCCATGTAGTGGGCCAGGGTGCAGCGGTGCAGCGGATCTCCCGCCTCGCCGATCTCCGACCAGAGCGCACCGAAGCGATTGCGTGCCTCCTCGCGGTCGCCGCCGTGCAACAGCATGATTGCCTGCCCGATCCGGGTCATGACGGCGTCCTCCGACGCCTCCTGCTGTTGCTGCTCCACTGCGGCCTCCCACATCCTTACGGCGAATCCGGTGATCCACGGATGCGACGCTAGCCGCCGCACCCCGCAATCGGTCACAGGCTCGGGCCGGCGCCCGGGCCTGTCAGCCGGGTGCGCGAAACCGTCAGCCGAGGTCCGGGATCCGCCAGTCGATGGGCTCGTGGCCCTGCGCGGCGACCGCCTCGTCGATCTGGGTGAACGGGCGGGAGCCGAAGAACTTCTTCGCGGAGAGCGGCGAGGGGTGGGCCCCCTGCACGACCGCGTGCCGTTCCGTGTCGATCAGCGGCAGCTTCTTCTTCGCGTGGTTGCCCCACAGCACGAAGACCGCCGGGTCCGCACGCTCCGCCACGGCACGGATCACCGCGTCCGTGAACGTCTCCCAGCCCTTGCCCTTGTGGGAGTTGGCCTCACCGGCCCTGACGGTGAGCACCGCGTTCAGCAGCAGCACGCCCTGCTCGGCCCAGGGCATCAGGAAACCGTTGTCCGGAACGGGGTGGCCGAGGTCGTCGCGCATCTCCTTGTAGATGTTGCGCAGCGACGGCGGCGTACGGACTCCGGGACGCACCGAGAAGCACAGGCCGTGGCCCTGCCCCTCCCCGTGGTACGGGTCCTGGCCCAGCACGAGCACCTTGACCTGGTCGTACGGCGTTGCATGCAGCGCCGCGAAGACCTCCTCGCGCGGCGGATAGACCGGGCCCCGCTCCCTCTCCTGCTCGACGAACTCGGCGAGCTCCTTGAAGTAGGGCTTGCCGGTCTCCTCGCCGAGGGTGTGCTGCCAGGGCTCGGGCAGCGTGCCCAGCATGTCGTTCAACTCACATACCTCCGCGGTGCGTTCGTACCTCGACCTTCAGGCACGAACGTACCGGCGGCCACCGACATCCGGAGCGATGACCCGCGCGAGGCGGGGCGAACTCCCGGTCTACCAGCTGGACTTCTTCTGAAGCTCCCACAAATGCGGCAGCGTGGACGGGTCGAGCACCCACTCGACACCGGCGACGTCCTTGAGCGAGGCCACATAGACCCTGCCCTGCCACAGCGGCAGCAGCCGCGCGTCCTTCGCGATGATCTTCTGGGCGCTGGTGAAGGAGCGGCTGGCGGTCGCACGGTTGCTCTGCTTGCGCGAGGACGGCAGCAGTTCCTCGGTGATCTTGGGGTTGTCGTAGGGCGTGCCGAGTGCGTTGTTCTTGCCGACGAAGGGCGCGACGTAGTTGTCGGCGTCCGGGAAGTCGGGGAACCAACCGCGGCCGAAGACCGGGTACTTGCCCTTGCTGTAGCCCTCGACGAACTTGGACCAGGGCTGGCCCCGCACGGTGATGTCGAAGAGCCCCGACTTGTTCAGCTGCCGCTTGAGCTCGGCGAAGGTCTCACCGGTCGTGGAGCCGTAGCGGTCCGTCGTGTACCAGAGGGTCAGCGGGACCTTCTTGTTGATGCCCGCCTTGCTGAGGGTGTCCTCGGCCTCGGCCTTGCTCGGCTCGCCGTAGGCGTCGTAGAAGGCGCTGGTGTGACCGGTGATGCCCCCGGGGACCATCGAGTACAGCGGGTCGGCCGTGCGCTTGTAGACGTTGCGTACGAGCGCCTTGCGGTCGATCAGCTCGGCGATGGCCTTGCGGACGGCGGGGTTGCCCGCCATCGGGTGCTTGGGGTTGAAGACGAGATAGCTGATCTCGGAGCCGAGGATCTCGTTCAGCTCGATGTCCTGGTCGCCGTTCGCCTTGGCCTTCTGGAAGCCGGTGACCTGCTGAGGCGTCAGGCCGCGGTAGGCCAGGTCGATCTTCTTGGCCTTGAGGTCCTTCACCATCGGGGAAGAGTCCGGGTAGTAATTGATGGTGACGACGTCGTTCTTGACCTTCGCCGGGCCGCGGTAATCGTTGTACTTGACCAGTTCGGCGCGCTTGCCCTCGGAGTAGGACTTCATGGAGTAAGGGCCGGAGCCCACAAGCTTGTTGCTCTTGCGCAGCTTCTTGGCCGGATAGCTCTCCGGGTCGACGATCGCAGTCGCCGGAGTGGCGAGGATGAACGGGAAGGTCGCGTCGGACTTCTTCAGGTGGAAGACGACGGTGCGCTTGTCGGGAGCCTCCACCCGGTCGAGGCTTCCCATCAGCCCGAACGGACCGGACTTCGACTTGATCGCCCCGATCCGGTCGATGGAATGCTTGACGGCCTCGGCGTCGAGCGGATTCCCGTTGGAGAACTTCAGGCCCTCCCGCAGCGTGCAGCGGTAGACACGGCTCGCGTTGTCCGTGAATCCGCAGCGCTTGGCGGCGTCGGGCTCCGGCGAAGAACTGCTGCTGGGAAAGGAGAGCAGCGTCTGGAAGACGTTCTTGTACAGCTCCCAGGAGCCGTCCCAGGCCGCCGCCGGGTCGAGGGTGCTGGGTGCGCTGGTGGTCCCTGTGACGATCTCGCGCCGCTTGTCCTCGCTGTCGTCTCCCGACAGTGAACTGCACCCAGCAACCAGGGAAGTCGATATGACGACGGTCGCTGCGATCCTCAGAGATCGGTTCCGGTCGAACACCTACGCGCTCCTCATTCGGCGGGGCCACTACTGCTGATGCGGTTGCAAAAGGGAAATGCCGTCGGCCGGTCATTGCGCTGTTTGCGTTTCTCCGCGTCGCCGTAGCGTGTACGCCGACGCCATACGCGGACCCGCTGGCCGAGGGGCGAGGAAGACCCTACCTCAGCACCGGACCCCAGAACATGCACCGGTCAACCATTCGTCAATTGCAGTCCCCGCACGGAACCCGCTGATGACAGCGGGTGCCGGTCCGACGACGGACCGGCACCCGAATTACGCGCCGCGCAGTGCGCGGAGTCGCCCGAAAATCCCTACTCGACACCCGCGTTGAGCGAGAGCCCGCCGTCGACGACCAGAGTCTGACCGGTGATCCACGCCGACTCCCCGGAGGTGAGGAAGGCCGCCGCACCACCGATGTCGGCCGGCACTCCCAGACGCTGCATCGGGTAGCGGGCCACCGCGTCCTGCTCGCGTCCCTCGTACAGTGCGGCGGCGAATTTCGTCTTCACCACGGCCGGCGCGACGGCGTTGACACGCACCGTGGGGGCGAACTCGTGTGCCAACTGCTCAGTGAGATTGATCATTGCGGCCTTGCTCATGCCGTAGGCGCCGATGAAGGGCGACGCCGACATCCCGGCGATGGAGGCGATGTTGACGATCGTGCCTCCGTTGTCCCGCTGCCAGGCCGCCCAGGTCGACTGCGCGAAGCCGAGCGCGGAGACCACGTTGGTCTCGAAGACCTTACGGGCGACGCCGAGGTCCAGCTCCGCGATGGGGCCGAACACCGGGTTCGTGCCTGCGTTGTTGACGAGGTGGTCCACTCGCCCGTAGGCGTCCATGACCTGCTCGACGGCCACGCGCCTGTGCTCGTCGTCGTGTGCCTTGCCCGCGACGTACATCGCGCGCTGCGGGCCGAGGGCGTCCACGGCCTCCTTGAGTGCGTCCTCGTTGCGTCCGGTGATGCACACGCGGTGGCCGCGTGCGATCAGGGCCTCTGCGACTCCGTAGCCGATGCCACGGCTGCCGCCGGTGACGAGTGCGACCTGGCCGCTGTCCGGCTGTACTGCGCTCTGCTCTGCCATGTTCCTTGACCCTCCGGTCAGTTGAGCGGTCCGCCGGCCACGTACATGACCTGGCCGGAGACGAAGCCCGCCTGCTCACCGCTGAAGAAGGCGATGGCGTTGGCGATGTCCTCGGGCCGGCCCACGCGCTGCACGGGGATCTGCGAGGCGGCGGCGGCCTGGAAGTCCTCGAAGCCCATGCCGACACGTTCCGCTGTGGCCGCCGTCATGTCGGTGACGATGAAGCCTGGGGCCACGGAGTTGGCGGTGATGCCGAACTTGCCCAGTTCCTTGGCGAGGGTCTTGGTGAATCCCTGCATGCCGGCCTTGGCAGCCGCGTAGTTGACCTGCCCGCGGTTGCCCAGCGCCGAGGAGGAAGAGAGGTTCACGACGCGCCCGAACCCGGCGTCGACCATGTGCTTCTGGCAGGCGCGTGACATCAGGAACGCACCGCGCAGGTGCACGTTCATGACGGTGTCCCAGTCCGCGTCGCTCATCTTGAACAGCAGGTTGTCGCGGAGCACGCCGGCGTTGTTCACGAGCACCGTGGGCGGCCCGAGTTCGTCGACGACCCGCGCGACGGCGGACTCGACCTGCGCCGAGTCGGAGACGTCACAGCCGACGGCGACGGCCTTGCCGCCCTCCGCGGTGATCTTCTCCACGGTCTCCTTGCAGGCCGCCTCGTCGAGGTCGAGCACGGCGACGGCGCGGCCCTCGGCCGCAAGCCGCACCGCGGTGGCCGCGCCGATTCCCCGGGCCGCACCGGTGACGATCGCGACGCGCTGGTCGGTGGTGGACATGCTGTTCTCTCCTCGCCCTGAAGTGGTGAGCAACCGCTTAGTTTCTTGTGGCAGTCGAGACGCTATGAGTCACGCCACCTGCTGTCAACGGTTCCCCTCGGAGGTGAGACTCACCGCACGAGCAGCTCCAGCAGCCGTTCGGCCTCCCCTTCCGGATCGGCGGTCAGCCCCGTGTGCACCGGCCCGGGCTGCACGACGGTGCTGCGGGGAGCGACCAGCCAGCGGAACCGCCGCCCCGGCGCGTCACCCCCGGCCTGTCCCGCCGCGTCCCCGCCGTGGCAGACACACTCCGCCGCGTGCAGCGCCGCCCGTACGCCCGCCACATCCACCTGCGGATCCAGAGCGCGCAGCCGCTTCTCGTCGAGGTGCGTACGGGCGACGACCAAAGACCTGGCGCGGCAGTACAGCACCACACCGGCGTTCATGGTCTCGCCGCGCTCGACGCGTGGCACGACCCGCAGCAGCGCGTACTCGAACACCTCGCGCCCCGCACTCACTTCGCCGCTCACCGGCCCACGCCTCGCTTCCCGCGCGTCCCCTCGGTCAGCCAGCCGGGCGGCTTCGAGGTGCTGCCGCGGCTGGGCTCTCCGAGGGTGATGCGCTCGTGGATCGTACGGGCACGCCCGGAGAGCACCTTCACGTACGCGCCGCGCAGCTCGTCCGTGCTCGTGAATCCGGGCTCTTCCGCCAGCCACTCCCCGGGGACGTCGCCGACGCACTCTTCGAGCAGGCTGCCGGTCACCAGTGGCGCCAACTCGGCGGCTGCGGCGGCCACATCGGGCGCGAAAGAGGCAAGTACGTGATCTGAGGCGTCATAGGGCTTGTCCGCGGCGGCCTGGGCGGAGGGCCAGTTGTGGTGCCAGATCAGGGTCGCGCCGTGGTCGATGAGCCACAGCTTCCCGTGCCACACCAGCAGGTTGGGATTGCGCCAGGACCGGTCGACGTTGCCCACGAGCGCGTCGAACCAGAGGACACGGCCCGCCTCCGCCGCGCTCACCCCGAAGGCCAGCGGGTCGAAGCCCAGCGAGCCCGGCAGGAAGTCCATGCCCAGGTTGAGGCCGCCGCTGGCCTTCAGCAGCGCCTGCACCTCCTCGTCGGGCTCGCCCAGCCCGATGACCGGGTCGAGCTGGATGCGTACCAGGTCGGGGACGCGCAGCCCGAGACGCTGTGCCAGCCGGCCGCACACGACCTCGGCCACGAGCGTCTTGCGGCCCTGCCCCGCACCGGTGAACTTCATGACGTAGGTGCCCAGATCGTCCGCCTCGACGATCCCCGGCAGCGAACCGCCCTCCCGCAAGGGGGTGACGTACCGCGTCGCGGTGACTTCGGGAAGCATCTGCAAAGGCTAATCCGCCTGCGGACGCCCGCCCACTCGATACTCGGCTGCCGACGGACGGAGCCGGTGGCATTGTGCCCGCATGACTGAAGCAGACAATGCCTCCGGTTCTGACAGCTCTCCCGTCCGCCCCCGAGTCCCCGGCTTCCCCCGGCAGTTCGCACGGTCCCGGCGTTTCTCACTCGGCGCGGTGCGGAATCCGACGCTCTCACCGGACGGGCAGCGTGTGCTGTTCCTGCGTACCGGGGGCGGTGACGATTCCCTCGCAGGGCTGTGGATGTGGGAGGGCGGCAGTGAACGGCTGCTCGCAGACCCACGGAAACTCGAAGCGGAACCATCCGCGCCGACGGAGCAGGAGCAGGCACGCAGGGAGCGCGCCCGCGATCTCACCGCGGGGGTGACCGGCTACGCGGTGGACGACGCGGCACAGCTTGCCGTCTTCGGCCTCGGCGGCACGCTCTGGGCGGTGCGTGCCTCACAGGGCGAGCCCTTCCGCGTACCGGCTGCCGGGCCCGTCGCCGACCCGCGCCCCTCGCCGGACGGCCGGCTGATCGCGTACGTCACCGGCGGTGCACTGCACGTCGTGGGGACCGACGGCACGGGTGAAAGGCAGCTGGCCGCGCCCGCGGACGACGAAGTGACCTACGGCCTCACCGACTTCGTCTCCGCCGAGTCGATGGGACGTACGCGCGGATACTGGTGGGCGCCCGACAGCAGCGCGCTGCTGGTGGCCCGGGCCGACACCACCGCGGTGCAGCGCCGCTACCTCGCGGATCCCGCCCGTCCGCACAAGCCGCCGCGGGTGCTGCGCTATCCGGCCGCCGGCACGGCGAACGCCGAGGTCTCCCTCCTTCTGCTCCGCCTCGACGGTGGCAGCACCGACGTCGACTGGGACCGGGCGGCATTCGAGTACGTGGCGGAAGCGGGCTGGGACGGCCACGGCCCCCTGGTCACCGTCCAGAGCCGCGACCAGCGCACCCTGCGGACCCTCGCCGTTGACCCGGGCAGCGGCACGACGCACGTACTGGCGGAACAGCGGGACGAGCGCTGGGTCGAGCTCCTGCCGGGTGCGTACTGCCGTACGGTCTCCGGCGCGCTGGTGGTGCCGTACGAGAGCAAGGACACCCGGAGGCTGCGGGTGGGCGGCGAGAGCGTGACACCTCCGGGTCTGCAGGTCTCGGCAGTGCTCGGCACCGACGGGGAGAGCGTCCTCTTCAACGCGAGCGAGGATCCCACCGAGGCGCATGTGTGGAGCTGGTCCCCCACAGCCGGCTGCGTGCGCGTCAGCGAGACTCCCGGAGTGCACTCGGCGATCACGCGGGGCGGCACCACAGTGCTGGCCTCCCTCACCCAGGACGGCCGGGAAGTGACCGTCCTGCGTGACGGTGCGGCCCCCGCCGCCATCACCTCGCTCGTCGAGGAACCGTCGCTGCGGCCGCAGCCGGCCTTTCTGACACTCGGCGAACGGCGGCTGCGCAGCGCCCTGTTCCTGCCCTCCTGGTACGTGCCGGGGGCGCCGGAGGCCCGTCCGCTGCCGGTACTGCTCGACCCCTACAGCGGACCGGGCCAGCAGTTGGTGGTCCGGGGACGCACGTGGAACGCGTGCGTGGCGCAGTGGTTCGCCGAGCAGGGGTACGCGGTGCTGGTCACCGACGGGCGGGGCACTCCGGGGCGGGGTCCTGCGTGGGAGAAGGCCGTCTGGGGCGACCAGTTCACGCCCGTACTGGAGGACCAGATCGACGCGCTGCACGCGGCTGCCGAGAGCCGTCCGTACCTCGACCTGAGCCGGGTCGGCATCCGCGGGTGGTCCTTCGGCGGGGCTCTGGCGGCAGCAGCCGTGATGCGTCATCCGGACGTCTTCCACGCCGCTGTCTCCGGAGCGCCGTCCGTCGATCCGCGGCTCTACGACACGCACTGGAAGGAACGCTTCCTCGGACACCCCGGCGAGCATCCCGGGCACTACGACCGCTGCTCGCTGGCTCTGGACGCGCATCTGCTGCGCCGTCCGCTGCTGCTGGTGCACGGAACCACCGACGACAATGTCGCCTTCGCACACACGCTGCGCATGTCTTCCGCACTGCTTGCGGCAGGCCGTGAGCACGCCGTACTGCCCCTGTCAGGGCAGTCGCACATAGTAAGCAACGAGATCACAAGCGAGCGGCTGTTGACCACCCAATTGGTCTTTCTTGACAAAGCCCTTCGCCGCTGAACACGCCGCGGGCAGGATGCGAAAGGCAGTGGCAAGCGTGCAGCAGCCCTCCGACAGAACAGGAACTCCCATGACAGCATCGACCAGCCGTAGGTCCGTGCTCGCCGCGGCGGGTGCCGCCACGGCCGCCGCCACGATCACCGCCTGCGGCGCCGACGACAGCGGAGGCGGAGGCGGGGGCGAGGACAAGGTCAGCCCCGAAGGCGGCGGGGACGACGGCGGCGGCGGCGCGGCCCAGGGCGAACTCGGCAAGGCAGCCGACATCCCGGAGGGCGGCGGCAAGGTCTTCAAGGACCAGAAGGT
>DATMEI010000209.1:0-5256 GCA_035556995.1 Streptomyces sp. | reverse complement strand
ACGCTCGGCGAGCGCACCGTGGCCGATCTCGCGGCGCTTGGGGGAGCCGACGCGGCCCGTCTCACCGGTGGAGTAGGGCGGGAAGTTGTAGTTGTGCATGTAGCGCTTGCGGGTCACCGGCGAGAGGGTGTCCAGCTGCTGTTCCATGCGGAGCATGTTCAGCGTGGTCACGCCGAGGATCTGGGTCTCGCCGCGCTCGAAGAGCGCCGAGCCGTGCACCCGCGGGATCGCCTCGACCTCGGCGGCGAGCGTACGGATGTCCGTGACGCCGCGGCCGTCGATGCGCTTCTTCTCCTTGATGATGCGCTCGCGGACCAGTTCCTTGGTCAGCGTGCGGTACGCGGCGGAGATCTCCTTCTCGCGGCCCTCGAACTGCGGGATCAGCTTCTCCGCGGCCAGACCCTTGACCCGGTCCAGCTCCGTGTCGCGCTCCTGCTTGCCGGCGATGGTGAGCGCCTGGGCGAGCTCGTCGCGTACGGCCTCGGTGAGAGCCTCGAGCACGTCGTCCTGGTGGTCCAGGAAGATGGGGAACTCGCCGATGGGCTTGGCGGCCTTGGCGGCGAGGTCCGACTGGGCCTTGCACAGCACCTTGATGAAGGGCTTCGCGGCTTCGAGGCCCGCGGCGACGATCTCCTCGGTCGGCGCCTCGGCGCCGCCCCTGAGCAGTTCGACGGTCTTCTCGGTGGCCTCGGCCTCGACCATCATGACCGCGACGTCACCGTCGGGCAGGGTCCGGCCGGCGACGACCATGTCGAAGACGGCGTCCTCAAGCTCGGTGTGGGTCGGGAAAGCGACCCACTGACCGCGGATGAGGGCGACGCGTGTGGCGCCGATGGGGCCGGAGAAGGGCAGACCCGACAGCTGCGTGGAGCAGGAGGCGGCGTTGATGGCGACCACGTCGTAGAGGTGGTCGGGGTTGAGAGCCATGATCGTCTCGACGATCTGGATCTCGTTGCGCAGGCCCTTCTTGAAGGAGGGGCGCAGCGGACGGTCGATGAGGCGGCAGGTGAGGACCGCGTCCTCGGACGGACGGCCCTCACGGCGGAAGAAGGAGCCGGGGATCTTCCCGGCCGAGTACATCCGCTCCTCGACGTCCACCGTCAGCGGGAAGAAGTCGAGCTGGTCCTTGGGCTGCTTGGAGGCGGTCGTGGCCGACAGCACCATGGTGTCGTCGTCCAGGTACGCCACTGCGGAACCGGCTGCCTGCTTGGCCAGCCGGCCGCTCTCGAATCGGATGGTGCGGGTGCCGAAAGTGCCGTTGTCGATGACGGCTTCGGCGTAGTGGGTCTCGTTCTCCACCAGGGATATCTCCTCGTCTGCGTCCGTCGCCCGTGTGGCGGCGGACCGGCTGCGGAGGAGCGCTCCGTGTGCGGGCCGGTCTTCGATCGAAGCTCCCGGAACCGTTGGTGTCCGGGGGCCACTACCGAGGACCGGCTACGGGCGGGGCGCCCCTGCCGCATCAGTGTGCGTTGCAAGTGTGCGTATGTTCTTGTGATGCACGTCGTGCTGGGGACCAGCCTACAAACCTTCCGGTCCCCTCAGGTACGGCGAAGGGAGCGGCCCCCTCCGATGGGAACCGCTCCCTCCCTCACGTCTCAGCGGGCGCCCGCCGCACCACGGCGGATGCCGAGGCGCTCGACGAGGGCACGGAAGCGCTGGATGTCCTTCTTCGCGAGGTACTGCAGCAGGCGGCGGCGCTGGCCGACCAGCAGCAGCAGTCCACGGCGCGAGTGGTGGTCGTGCTTGTGGCTCTTCAGGTGCTCGGTCAGGTCCGAGATCCGGCGGGAAAGCAACGCCACCTGGACCTCGGGGGAGCCGGTGTCACCCTCCTTGGTGGCGAACTCGGAGATGATCTGCTTCTTGGTCGCGGCATCGATGGACGACACGCGTACTCCTCTTGGTTGTGCCCGCGAGCGCCCCTGGTCTTCTGCTCAGGGGATGCTTCGACTACTCGGGAGGCCCGGTCAGCTTACCAGCGCGGAAAAGGTGTGCTGCCCGCCCCCCTGGGCCCTGGGCCGGGCTCCGCACCGCTGCCCGCGGGGAGTTCCGGCCCTGACCCGGGTCAGCCCCCGATGCTCCCGCGGACCTCGCGGTAGACGTCCATGACGGCGAGGCACAGCGGGATCAGTGTGAGAAGGACGAAGGTCTCCGTCAACTCCATGAACCGGCCCCAGAAAGGGGTCAGACCAGTGCGCGGGATGATCAGGCCTATGGCAGTGACCAGCGCGGCCGCGACCGCGATGGAGACCGCGATCCAGATCGTACGGATGTCGATCCCGCCGCTGTCGCCCTTGATCAGGTCGCGGACGAGCTCCGTGGGCGGGTTGAGGGACAGGCCGACGGCGAGCAGCGCGAGGGTGCCGATGCCGGCGACCAAGGCGCAGACGACCTGCGAGGTGTAGCGGAAGAGGCGGGCGCGCAGCAGCATCGCGATGCCGGTGGCGAGGGCGAGGAGCTGGCCCCAGCCGTTGTCGGCGAAGCCGAGGACGGCCGCGGTGCCGATGACGGCGGCGCACCAGCCGCCGACGAACCCGACGAGCATCTCGTGGCCGCGGCGGGCCTGAGCGGCGATGCGCTCGGCGTCGACGGGACCCTGGGTGTCGCGGCCGTTCTCCTGGCTGCCGGCGTAACCGCCGGGTCCGCCCGCGCGGGGCTCGAAGCCGATGGGCAGTCGCGCGAAGCGGGCGGAGAGACCGGGCAGGAAGGCGATGACGCCGACCCCGACGGGGGCGGCGATGGCCGCCGCGTCAACCGGGCCGATGTCGGCGATGACGGCGATGAAGGTGAAGACGGTGCCGACCGCCGAGGTGACCGCGGAGGCGACGAACGGTCCGTCGCCCCTGGGGGTGATGGTGATCAGTACGGTCGAGGCGAGCAGGACCGCGACGCAGCCGAGGAGGAATTGCAGACGGCCGATGCCCTCGCCCTCGCTGAGAGGGAGGATGCCGGATCCGGCGATCATGACGTGGGGCATGGCGCCGAGGCCGAGGGCGATCGACGAGGCCCTGTCGTCGTACACACGCGCGCGGACGCAGGCGAGTGCGACGAGCAGGAGTCCCGCCGCTCCGGCGATGATGCCTGGCAGTCCGTGCATGTCGTGGCGCACCGGATCGCCGAACCACAGCGCGAAGGCCATGAGCACCAACAGCACGCCGCCGCCGGTGAGTCCGGCGGCTCGCATCCGCTCTTCGTTCCAAAGAGTGCGGTCACTCTTCACCGCGGAAGCGACGGCGTCGCTGACGTCGTCGAAGACGGCGGCGGGCAGGGAGTCGGCGAAGGGACGCATCAGCAGGACCTCGCCGTCCCGGATGCCGTTGCCGGCGAGCGACAGGCCCGACTCCAGCGCCCGTCCGTCCCGGCGCACCAAGTGGTAGCCGGACAGGGAGCCTTCGGCTGTGCCGCCTCCGGAAAGCCTGGCGATCTCCGGGTAGACGTCGGAGAGCGGCACGTCCTCGGGAAGCGCGACATCGATGCGCCCACCGGGAGCTACTACCGTGACGCGGCAGAAGCCGGTCGCTGCGGTCGTGGCCACTTTGTTGTTCCCCCTTGCTACTGCTCGGACTCAGCATCACGATGAATTACAGACATCTCGGGCTCATGTATTGGCCCAAGCCCCCTCGCCGCGGAAGCACTTGGGGAAGATTGCGGATACCTTACCGTCCACCGCACCCAGTCAGTCCTGCCGGACTCCAGTCACGCTCGCACCCACTAGAATCAGCGTCTGCATGACCGGTAGCTGTTGCAGTGGCGGGGGCGTCGGTGCGTAATTGCGAATTTATCGTGAAGGACTGATGTATCGGTGAGTGTGGTCATCGTGAAGCGGCAGCCACGGGTCATGCCGCCGACCGTGCCCGAAGGGGAACTGAAGCTGGAATCCCCTCCGGAACTGCCACGGGACGGGGACAATGACATCTGGATGAACCTCCTGCCCGTGATGGGCATGGGTGGTTCGGTCGCATTCTTCTTCATGCCGGGCGCAGCGCCCTACATGAAGGTCGTCGGCGCCCTTATGGCCGTCTCCACGGTCGCGATGGCGATCGCGCAGGTGGTGAGGGCGCGACGGGGCGGCCGTGCCCAGATGGGTCAGGAGCGGCGGGACTACTTCCGCTATCTCGACCAGATCAGGAAGGACGTCCGCAAGACCCGGGAGGCGCAGCGCAACGCGCAGCTGTATCAGCATCCGAGTCCCGATCAGCTGTGGGCGATCGCCGGCGACAGCAAACGGCTGTGGGAACGCCGCCCGTCCGACAACGATTTCGCATCCGTGCGAATCGGCACCGGCTGGCAGCAGTTGAGCACTCCGCTCGTCGCCCCGGAAACGGCGCCCAAGGATGAACTGGAGCCGCTGACCGCGGAAGCGATGAAGTCCTTCCTGGACATTCACCGTTCACTTCCTGACCTGCCCATCGCCGTCAGCCTGCGGGCCTTTTACCACGTGGTCGTCACGGGCAGCACGGAAGAGGTGTACGGCAACGTCCGTGCGTCGATCGGTCAACTCGCGGCGCTGCACTCCCCCGAGGAGCTGATGATCTCGGTCGTCGCCCACCCGGGCTCGATGGCCGAATGGGACTGGACGAAGTGGCTGCCGCACGCGCAGCACCCCTCGCAGTCCGACGGCGCAGGCCAGGCACGCCTGTTCTTCGACGACTTGGGGCAACTGGAACAGGGGCTCGCCAGCCAGCTGGACGGACGAGCCCGGTGGAACCGCGACGGCACGCCCGTGGCCGACCAGCCACACCTCATCGTGATCCTGGACGGTGGCTCGATACCGCCGGACTCGGTCCTCGCCGGCGCCGAGGGCCTGCAGGGCGTCACCTTCATCGAGGTCGCTCCGGGCTCGCTGGACGACCAGATGTCCGGCGGTCTGACCGTGCACGTACGGGAGAAGGCTCTCGAACTGTACGTCGGCCGGGAGTCGGCTTACTCGGGCAAGCCGGACCTGCTGAGCTACGAGCAGGCCGAGGCCCTGGCCCGTCAGCTGTCCCCGCTGCGCATGGGCAGCGGGGAAGAAGGCGAACCGCTGTTGTCCAACCTGGACTTCACCGATCTCATGGGCATCGGCGACGCCGGCTCCGTGGACATGGCGCGGACGTGGCGGCCCCGCTCGCTGCACGAGCGGCTGCGCGTGCCGATCGGGATCGGCGGCGAGGGCGAGCCGGTCATGCTGGACATCAAGGAAGCCTCGCAGGAGGGCATGGGCCCGCACGGCCTGTGTGTCGGTGCGACAGGTTCCGGCAAGTCGGAGCTGCTTCGTAC
>DATMEI010000208.1:0-3921 GCA_035556995.1 Streptomyces sp. | reverse complement strand
CTCTGGGAAGCGTCGCTGTTCGAGGAGCACGGCTTCGGCGATATCAAGATCAGCGTCAAGCACAACGATCCCGTCGTCATGGTGGCCGCGTACGAGCAGCTCGCCGCGCAGTGCGACTACCCGCTGCACCTGGGCGTCACCGAGGCGGGCCCCGCCTTCCAGGGCACGATCAAGTCCGCCGTGGCCTTCGGCGCGCTGCTCTCCGAGGGCATCGGCGACACCATCCGCGTCTCGCTGTCCGCGCCCCCGGCCGAAGAGTGCAAGGTCGGCATCCAGATCCTGGAGTCGCTCGGCCTGCGCCAGCGCCGCCTCGAGATCGTCTCCTGCCCCTCCTGCGGCCGCGCCCAGGTCGACGTCTACAAGCTGGCCGACGAAGTCACCGCCGGCCTCGAAGGCATGGAGGTGCCGCTGCGCGTCGCCGTCATGGGCTGCGTCGTCAACGGACCGGGCGAGGCCCGTGAGGCCGACCTCGGCGTCGCCTCCGGCAACGGCAAGGGGCAGATCTTCGTCAAGGGCGAGGTCATCAAGACAGTCCCCGAGTCGAAGATCGTCGAGACCCTCATCGACGAGGCGATGAAGATCGCGGAGCGCATGGAGAAGGACGGCGTCGCCTCCGGAGAACCGCAGGTCGCAGTCGGAGGCTGAGGCCCCCGTCCGCATGCGTACGGCGCCCCGTCCGTCCTGAGTGATCACCCTGACGGGCGGCCCTGATCCTCATCCAGGAGGTGCGCCGCGACGGGCGCGGTAGGCTCGGGGAGCGTCCCCTCTCCCCATCCCCTTGCCCTCGGGGCCGTCACGGTGAGGCAGCAGACACCTTGTTGACCACCACATCCACCAGGGTTGTCGACCCCGGCGAACTCGACGATGTGCTCGCGGTGCTTCACCGCGAGCCCGTCAACAACGCCTTCATCGCCTCCCGGGTGCACGCTGCCGGCCTCGACGCCGTGCGGCTCGGTGGTGAGATGTGGGGCTGGTATCAGCGGGGACGCCTGAGTGCGCTCTGCTATGCCGGGGCCAACCTGGTGCCGCTGTGCGCCGGCCCGGAGGCCGTACGCGCCTTCGCGGAGCGGGCCCGACGTCAGGGGCGGCGCTGCTCGTCCATCGTCGGCCCGGCGGAACCGACTGCGGCGCTCTGGTCGTACTTGGAACCGCACTGGGGACCGGCCCGCGATGTCCGTCGCCGGCAGCCGCTGATGGTCACCGAAGAAGTACCGCGCGATGTCAGGCCCGACCCGCTGGTGCGCCGTATCCGCAAGGACGAGATGGACGTCGTCCTGCCCGCCTGCGTGGCGATGTTCACCGAAGAGGTCGGTGTCTCGCCGCTCGCGGGGGACGGCGGCCTCGTCTACCAGTCCCGCGTCGCCGAACTCGTCGGCTCCGGGCGCTCCTTCGCCCGCGTGGAGAACGGCGAGATCGTCTTCAAGGCGGAGATCGGCGCCGCCACCCCGCACGCCTGCCAGATCCAGGGCGTCTGGGTCGCCCCCGAGCGGCGCGGCCAGGGCCTGTCGAACAACGGCATGGCAGCCGTGCTGCGCTACGCGCTGAACGAGGTCGCCCCCGTCGCGAGCCTCTACGTCAACGACTTCAACGAGGCGGCGCGTGCGGCGTACCGGCGAGTGGGCTTCCGTGAGGTGGGGGCGTTCATGAGCGTGCTCTTCTGACTCCGCGACGGGGACCGCGCACCGGCGCGGAAGCACCGCACGGCCGCCCACGGCGTGACCCCTAGTAGCCTCCCCGCATGCTGCATTCTGCCGGGGGACCACAGCCCCAGGACCCCCGCGGGGCCGTCATCGGGCCACTGGACCTCGAAGCGCACGTGGACGACGCGCTCGCCGTGCAGGCCGTCGCCTTCGGGCTCTCCGACGACGAGGTCGGAGTGCGGCGCCACATCGTGCTGCGGCACGCCCGCTCCCCGGGAGCGCGTGCGCTGGGGGCGTGGTCGGGCGAAGGGCGGCTCGTCGGCTTCGTGTACGGCATGCCCAACGACCGTACGCACTGGTGGTCCACGGTGGTGGCGGGCTATCTGCGGGAAGCCGCCTTCGAGGACTGGCTGAACGAGGCCTTCGTCGTCACCGAACTGCACGTGCATCCGCTCTACCAGGAGCGCGGCATCGGACGGCGGCTGATCACCTTGCTCACCGACGACGCGGACGAACCGCGCTCGCTGCTGTCGGCCATCGACACCGACAGCCCGGCCCGAGTCCTCTACCACAGGCTCGGCTACCGCGACCTGGCGCGCTATGTGCACTTCCCGAGCGCCCCGAGTCCGTACGCGGTGATGGGGGCGTGGCTTCCGCTCAGGCGGCGGTGAGGAATCGCATTTCCGTGCCGTGTGCGGCGCCGGATAGGCTCCTCCGACAGTCACTTCACCCACCGCACGGAGAACTCCATGGCAGCCCGAGTCCAGCGCTTGTCCCGGTCGATGCTGAAGACTCTGCGCGACGCCCCGGCCGACGCCGAGACCATCAGCCACAAGCTGCTGGTGCGCGCGGGCTATGTGCGTCGCGCGGCTGCGGGCATCTGGACGTGGCTGCCGCTCGGACTGCAGGTGCTGGAGAACGTCACGCGGGTCGTGCGTGAGGAGATGGACGCCGTCGGCGCCCAGGAGGTGCTGCTTCCCGCGCTGCTGCCCAAGGAGCCCTACGAGATCTCCGGGCGGTACGAGGAGTACGGCGACCTGCTTTTCCGCCTCAAGGACCGCAAGGGCGCCGACTATCTGCTCGGCCCCACCCACGAGGAGATCTTCACCCAGGTCGTCAAGGACCAGTGCACGTCCTACAAGGACCTGCCGGTGACGCTGTACCAGATCCAGACCAAGTACCGGGACGAGGCGCGGCCCCGCTCCGGGATTCTGCGCGGCCGTGAGTTCACGATGAAGGACGCCTACTCCTTCGACCTGACCGACGAGGGCCTCGCGGAGTCCTACCGGCAGCAGCGCGAGGCGTACACCCGCATCTTCGAGCGGCTCGGCCTCGACTACCGCATCGTCTCCGCCGTCTCCGGCGCGATGGGCGGCTCGGCCTCCGAGGAGTTCCTCGCCCCGGCCGCCGCCGGTGAGGACACCTACGCACAGTGCCCCTCGTGCGGCTTCGCGGCGAACACCGAGGCGCTCTCGGTCGCCGTCGTGCCCGCCCCGTCGGCCGACCACCCCGCGACCGAAGAGCTGGACACCCCCGACACCCCGACCATCGAGACGCTGGCCCGGCACCTGGGTGTCCCCGCTTCCGCCACGCTGAAGAACCTGCTGGTGAAGGTCGACGGCGAGATCGTCGCGGTGGGCGTCCCCGGCGACCGGGAGGTGGACCTCGGCAAGCTCGCGGAGCATCTCGCCCCCGCCCAGGTCGAGTTGGTCACGGCGGAGGACTTCACCGACCGTGCCGATCTCGTACGGGGCTACGTCGGCCCGCAGAACGGCATGGCCGGCAAGGCCTTCCGCTACATCGCCGACCCGCGCGTGGCCCCCGGCACGGAGTGGATCACCGGTGCGAACAAGGCGGACAAGCACGCGCGCTACGTCGTGTGCGGCCGGGACTTCGAGGTCGACGACTACATGGACGTGGTCGTCGTCGAGGCGGGCGACCCCTGTCCGTCCTGCGGTTCGGGCATCGAGCTCGACAGGGCGATCGAGATCGGTCACATCTTCCAGCTCGGCCGCAAGTACGCCGACGCCTTCGAACTCGACGTGCTGGGCCAGGACGGCAAGCCCGCACGCGTGACGATGGGCTCGTACGGCATCGGCGTCACCCGCGCCGTCGCCGCCCTGGCCGAGCAGACCGCCGATGAGCAAGGGCTGTGCTGGCCGCGGGAGATCGCGCCGGCCGACGTCCATGTCGTCGCGGCAGGCAAGGCGATGCAGACCGAACTCGCCCTCGATGTGGCCGGACAGCTCGGCTCCGTCGGAGCGCGAGTGCTGGTGGACGA
>DATMEI010000207.1:0-3300 GCA_035556995.1 Streptomyces sp. | reverse complement strand
AAGTACCTGCTCTTCTCGGGTGAGTTGATCGATGCTGAGCGCGCACTGCGGTCCGGGCTGGTCGACGAGGTGCACTCGGAGGAGAGCCTCGGGGCGCGCGTGCACCGCTTCGCACAGACTCTGGCCAGGTGTTCGCAGCTGACGCAGGCAGCGGCGAAGGAGTTCGCCGACGGGCGGTGTGACGCGGATCGCATCGAGCACTGGCAAGGGGTCGCGGGAGCGGCGGACGAAGCGGCCGAAGGCGTCGCCGCTTTCCTGGAGCGACGGGCTCCGCACTTCAGCTGGACACCGTGACACGGTGTGGACCCGGACGGGGCGTTGTGAGGGGGGCGTGAATTCGGCTGTGCGCGACACCCATCACGGTATTACTTATCGGTAACCTGTAGCCATGACGTCTCTCCCCGAGCGCGCCGCCCGGCGCTGCCACCACATGGTCAACCCGCTCCACTCGGCCCTGTACTTCTCCCCCACGCTGGGCAGGGAGCTCGCCCCGTACGGCATCGAGGACCCGACCGCCATCTATCTGGCCGGGCGTGCGGCCCCCCTCGGCGCGGTGGGTGCCGGTGCCGTCACGGCCACCTTCTACAACTTCAAGCACGAACTCGTCGCCCGCCACGTGCCCGCGGTCTGGGAGTCCGCCTCCCCCGCGACGGTTCTGGCCGCCCGGCTGCGTGCGGTGGACTCGATGCTGCGGGACCTGCTGGGTGACGAGTCCGTCGCCTCCGCGGAGATGGCGGAGGCGGCACAGCTCGCCCTGAAGGCCGCCGAGGGCTGCACACGGCCCGGCCGCACGCTCTACGCCGCCAACGCCGACCTGCCCGTACCGGACGCCCCGCATCTCGCGTACTGGCACGCGGCGACCCTGCTGCGAGAGCACCGCGGCGACGCGCACATAGCGGCCCTGCTCCAGGCGGACCTCGATCCCCTGGAGGCACTTGCCAGCCACACCGCCAGCGGCCGGGGCATGGCGCCCAAGTGGGTGCTGGCCACCCGCGGCTACAACCAGAAGGACTGGGCGGCGGCCCAGGACCGGCTGCGGGAGCGGGGGTTGATGGATGCGGAGGGTGATCTCACCGAGGACGGCACAGCTCTGCGCAAGGAACTGGAGTACAGGACCGACCTCATGGACAGCGCCCCGTACGAGCACCTCGGCGCAGAGGGCGTGGCCCGGCTGACGGAGCTGGCCTCGGAGTTCGCCGCGAGCGCCGCGACCGCGGGTGCCTTCCCGGACGACCTCTTCGGCCGGAACTGAGAAGTCGGTCAGATCATGTGCGGACAGGCCTTGTGGGGTCAACTGCACTCGCGCGGAGGCGGATCGGGGCGAGCAGGTGAGCAACGCCCGTAGTGCCGGCGGATCCAGGCAGAGGGCCGCAGCCTGTTTGCAGGCGCCGGTTTCGGCTACCCGGGAGGCATGTTCCGAGCAATCGCAGACGCACTCCGCATGGTCGGGGGCGCCATCGCCATGATCGTGACCCTTCCGTTCCGGCTGCTGGCCCGGCTCTTCGGCGGAGCCTCCCGCGGTGGACGCAGGGTCTGACCGGCGACGCAGGACGAAGCAGGCCGCAGAAGACGCACGAGCACATCGTGAGTGAGAGTGCGAACCCGGCCCGCGCCGGGGGTCTTTCCGACGCGGGCCAGGTCTGCACGCCCGCCTGACGGTGCCACCTGCCACAATGCAGGCTCACCCGGGGACACCCAGCACCAAGAAGGCGGACCAACCATCGTGACGACGACCATCGAAGGCAGGATCGCCGAGGAACTCGGCGTACGGGAGCGGCAGGTCAAAGCCGCGGTCGAGCTGCTCGACGGCGGGTCGACCGTGCCGTTCATCGCGCGCTACCGCAAGGAAGCGACCGAGATGCTCGACGACACGCAGCTGCGCTCCCTGGAGGAGCGGCTGCGCTATCTGCGGGAGTTGGAGGAGCGGCGCGAGGCGATCCTCGAATCCGTACGGTCCCAGGGCAAGCTCGACGAAAAGCTGGAGCAGCAGATCCGGGCGGCGGATTCCAAAGCGCGCCTGGAGGACATCTATCTGCCCTTCAAGCCCAAGCGCCGCACCAAGGCCCAGATCGCCCGCGAGGCCGGGCTCGAACCGCTGGCCGACGGTCTGCTCGGCGACCCGGGTACGGACCCGCAGGCTGCGGCTGCCGCCTACGTCGACTCCGAGAAGGGAGTCGACGACGCGGCGGCGGCGCTGGAGGGCGCCCGTGCGATCCTCGCCGAACGCTTCAGCGAGGACGCCGACCTGATCGGCGAGTTGCGGGAGCGCATGTGGCTGCGAGGCCGGCTCTCGGCGACGGTCCGGGAGGGCAAGGAGGAGCAAGGAGCGAAGTTCAAGGACTACTTCGACTTCGCGGAAGGGTTCACCGAGCTCCCCTCACACCGCGTACTGGCCATGCTCCGTGGTGAGAAGGAGGAGGTCCTCGATCTGGCGCTGCTGCCCGAGGACCCGTCCGACGGCGACACGGGTGGCAGGGACGGCACACCGAGCTCGTACGAACGCTCCATCGCCCACCACTTCGGTGTGCGTGACGAGGGCCGCCCCGCCGACACGTGGCTGGCCGAAACGGTGCGCTGGGCCTGGCGTACGCGCATCCTGGTGCGTCTCGGTCTCGACCTGCGGCAGCGGCTGCGCACGACAGCCGAGGACGAGGCCGTGGATGTCTTCGCCACGAACCTGCGTGACCTGCTGCTCGCCGCGCCCGCCGGCACACGCTCCACGCTCGGCCTCGACCCCGGCCTGCGTACGGGCGTGAAGGTCGCCGTCGTCGACGCGACGGGCAAGGTCGCCGCGACGGACACCATCTACCCGCACGCACCTGCGAAGAAGTGGGACGAGGCGCTGGCGAAGCTGGCTGTCCTGGCGCGGGAGCACTCCGTGGACCTGATCGCGATCGGCAACGGCACGGCCTCGCGTGAGACGGACAAGCTCGCGGGTGAACTGATCGCGAAGCAGCCCGAGTTGAAGCTGACGAAGGTCATGGTCTCCGAAGCGGGCGCTTCCGTGTACTCCGCCTCGGCCTTCGCCTCGCAGGAACTTCCCGATCTGGACGTCTCGCTGCGCGGTGCGGTCTCCATCGCACGGCGGCTGCAGGATCCGCTCGCGGAACTGGTCAAGATCGACCCGAAGTCGATCGGCGTCGGTCAGTATCAGCATGATCTGTCCGAGGTGAAGCTCTCACGCTCCCTGGACGCCGTCGTGGAGGACTGCGTGAACGGCGTCGGTGTCGACGTCAACACCGCGTCCGCTCCCCTGCTTTCGCGGGTCTCCGGCATCGGCACGGTGCTCGCGGAGAACAT
>DATMEI010000206.1:0-9209 GCA_035556995.1 Streptomyces sp. | reverse complement strand
CAGGTACTCGGCCGCGCCGCCGGGGGTGAGCAGCAGCGGCGGGGGATGGCCTGCGCTGCTCCACAGCAGCCGCCAGCCGTCACCGTCCGGCTCGATGCGGGCCACGCATGCGGTGGTGATCGGGCTCTCGCCGATCGCGCGCAGCGTCCGGTCGAGCCTGGTCAGCACCGACCCGGGCGTTGCAGGCCGGTCGTAGAGCAAGGCGCGCAGCATGTTGCGGACCTGGGCCATGGCGGCCGCGGCTTGCAGGCTGTGCCCGGCGACGTCGCCGATCACGGCGCCGACGGCGCCGCCGGGCAGCGGTAGGGCGTCATACCAGTCGCCGCCCAGCCGCTCGGCGGCGGGCCGGTAGACGACGGCCGCCTGGAAAGGGGCCAGGTCCGGCAGCGTCGGCAGCAGCAGCCGCTGGAAGGCCAGCCATCGGGGCGTGACGTCCCGCAGGGAGACGACACGCAGCGAATCGCCTTTCGCGGCGGTCACGCTGACGCGCATCTCGACAACTCTGACGCCGCCCCCGGGCTGCGTCAGCTCCACGTCTGTCGACTGGCCGGCCACGATCGGAAAGCCGAACGGGGCGTCCAGCAGATCCCGGGCGGGGCGGCCGAAAAGCTCAGTTGCGGCTGGATTGCACAGCCGGACGATCCCCTGATCGTCCACGGCGAGGATCCCGTCGGCGGACGCGGAGATGACTTGGTCGATGAGGTCGCCTCCGAGTCCGCTGGTCCCGGCTCCGATTCCGCTGGTCCCGGCTCCGGGGTCGCTCTCGTCTCGGGGTTGGCGGCGCTCAGATGTCATCGCCGATGACGCCCGGTGGTGTGTCCAAGCCGACGGCTTCCATTTCGTCGAGGCTGGCGACTGGGGCGCCGATGTGCATGCCGTCCGAATCGATGGTGGTCTGGCGCACGGCGTCGTCGTGGGCGGAGCCGCGGTTTTGCACGACGGCTACGGTGCGCTTGATCATCCCGGCCTTCTGGAAGTACCGCAGTGCGATGGTGACGTCGGTGAGGCTGGCCAGTTCGCGTGCGATCGAAGGTGTATGCGCGGGTGCGAACCGGCTGACGGGGGCTGAGGTGAACAGAGTGGTGATGCGGCGCTCGCGGACGACCGCACCCAGCGCGATCACCAGGTCCAGCAGCGCCCGCGGTGTGGCGATGCGTTCCAGCGCGGACAGGGTGTCGATGACCAGGCGCTCGGGCTCGAAATCGATCACGGCTCGTCTGATCCGGATGAAGTAGTCCTCCAAGGAGGCCACTTCCGGGTAGTCGCACACCAGCTGCAGCAGGCCGCGTTCTTCCAGGTCCCCCAGATCGATTCCCCAGCCGGCGGCGTTGCGCCTCATCTGCTCGCGGGTCTCGTCGAAGGTGAACCCCAAGCAGCGTTCACCCGCTGTGACACCGGCCTTCAGGAACTTCAGACTGGTCAGTGTCTTGCCGGACCCGGACGGCCCGGACAGCAGGACGACGGCGTCCCTGTAGAACCCGCCGCCGCACATCCGGTCCAGTCCGTGGTTGCCGGAGGACACGCGGGTGCTGGAGGCAGGCGTGGACGGCATCCCGAGGAAAGCCAGCGGAATGACCACGAACCCTTCGTCCGGGTCGATGGTGAACAGCCATTCGCCCGTGCGGTGCCGAGTACCGCGGAACTTGACGATCTCGATGGTCCGGCGCCGACGCTCCTGGATCAGCACATTGCGCAGGATGATCACGTTGTCGACGACGAACTCCTCGACTCTGTACCGGGATACGCCGTCGTACTCACTGTTCCGCTCGGCCGTGATGATCGAGGTGACCCCCAGCGAGTTCAATGCGGAAGCGAGCCTGTAGCTCTCCCGGCGGACGATCGCGGTGTCGGCGAACCGGGCGAACACGGCCCCCAGCGAGTCCAGCGCTACCCGTGAGGCGCCGATCCGGCGGACCGCGTGCTCGATGCGGGACGTCAGCGCGCCGAAATCGTAGGCTCCGATGACGGCCGCTTCCTCGTCCTCGCTCTCGGCGGCGTCGATGAACGCCCACTTCCCCTCGGCTTCCCACTGCTCGATCGGAATGCCCAGCGAGCGGAAGTTGCGGCGGATTGCCTCCGGCGGCTCCTCGAAAGTGACGAACACCCCCGGCTGGTCGTATTTCGCGATCCCGCGGGCGAGGAACTCCCCGGCAAAGATCGTCTTACCGCTGCCGGTCGTGCCGGTGACCAGAGTCGGCCTGCCTGCCGGCAGTCCGCCGATCGCCACCTGGTCGAACCCGTTGATCCCGGTGGGAACCCGCTCGATCGAGTCGGTCTCAAGCACCGCTCGCCTCCTTGGACATCCGGTTTCCCGGCGCCTCACCGGGCAGACCCAGCGCGTTCGCGACCCTCAGCGGGTCGGACAGGTCCCCGATCACCCGCAGCTGCGGCAGCGGCAGGATCCTGACCACCGTCGGCGTGGCCAGGATCCGCTGCTCCTCTGCCAGCCCGGGCCGCGCCACCACGTCCACCACTTCCAAGTCGTAGCCGCCGGGCAGCAGCGCCCCGGCCAGTGCACGCAGATTCATCTCGGCAGCCCTGGACCGCTCCGACTCTCCAGCCACGAACAGGCGGAACGCGTAACCCGTCACCCGTGCACTCCCTCCGGTCGCGCGGAATGCCAAGGTGCCGCTGCCCGGGCACCGCAACCTGCGCCGCAGCCCGCGCCTCCCCGTATTGCCGTGACGTCCATCGAGGCACCTGCCCTACCAGCCCGAGTAGCTCCCGGAGCTTCACCGGAAAGACACATCGCGCAGCCCATGCCGAGGTAGGCGTCCAGCGCCCACCGAGCCCTCCCAGCTGCCCTGCCGTCTTCTCGCTGTGACGGAGGCGGCCACGAGAGCCCGCTCGCAGGAGGCCGGACGGCTGCCGTCGGCGGGCAGCTCTGCCCTCACACCGTCACACGGCATGGCACCGGGCGCGACCTGGGTTCGGCCTGCGGGTACGTTGCGCGACGCTGGTTCGAGGACTTCCTTGCGATGTCTGCTGGCCTGCCATGCCGACCGGGTGGGCGGCGGGTCCCTGTCCGGCGCTGTCGACACCTCTGTGGTTCGCATTCACCGACATGGACCCGTGACGGATGTGACGGCAGGGATGCTGTGCTGCCGGCTCTCATGTCCTGTTGGTGTGCGCAGTATTGACGGCCCCCGGGGGCACTTCTAAGGTGACGGCACTTAATTCATGGACCTGGCAGTCGTTCACATTGATGAACGTAAGGAGCTGTGATGTCTTCGCTGGACTGGGTCGTTGTCGGTGCGTACTTCTTCGTGATGCTCGGCATCGGCGTGTGGTCCAAGACGCGCGTCGAGAACGTGGCGGACTTCTTCACTGCACGTGGCCGCATCCCCTGGTGGCTCTCCGGCATCTCGCACCACATGTCCGGCTACAGCGCGATCATGTTCGTCACCTTCGCCGCTGTCGCCTACGACTACGGCGTCACCGTCTACTTCTGGTGGCCGCTGACCATCGGTCTCGGCATCGGCATCGGCGCGTTCCTCTTCGCGCCGCGCTGGAACCGGCTGCGCGCCAAGCACGGCGTCAACTCGCCCCTCGCCTACCTCGCCGTCCGCTACAACCTGCCCACCCAGCAGGTGCTCGCCTACAGCGGCGCGGCACTGAAGGTCGTCGACATCGCGGCCAAGTGGGTCGCGATCGCCGTGCTGCTGCAGGGGTTCGCGGACATCCCGCTGGTCTGGGGCATCGGCCTGACCGGCATCTGCACGATGTTCTACGTGACGTTCGGCGGGCTGTGGGCCGATGTCCTCACCGACTTCGGGCAGTTCGTCATCCAGGCCGTCGCAGGCTTCGCCATGCTGTTCGCGGTCATGGCGCACCTCGGCGGCGTCTCGACGCTGTGGACGATGTGGGGCGACCTGCCCGAGGGGCACGGCGACCCGGTGACGGGCACTGTCACCACCGGACTCATCATGGCGTTCCTGCTGGTGAAGACCTTCGAGTACAACGGCGGCATGTGGAACCTGGCGCAGCGCTACATGTCCGCGCCCACAGGGTCCCGCGCGCGTAAATCGGCGCTGCTCTCCAGTGCTCTGTGGCTGGTCTGGCCCTTCATCCTCTTCGTGCCGATGATCGCCGCACCGCTCATCGTCCCCGGCCTGGACAACGGCGAGGAGTCCTACATCCGCCTCGCCCAGGAGCTGTTGCCGACCGGCGTCATCGGTCTGCTGCTGGCCGGGTTCTTCTCGCACACCATGGCCATGGTCGCCTCCGACGCCAACGTCATCACCGCCGTCATCACACGCGACCTGGCACCGGTGATCGTCCCGCGGGTGAAGCGGCTGACGCCGAGCAGCCAGCTGCTCTTCGCCCGTGTCACCACAGTCGCCTTCGTGACGGCGAGCATGACCCTGGCCCTCTTCACCGACCCCGACGGCTTCATCATGACGGTCGTGGTCAGCGTCGTGGCGGCGACGATGGGACCGATCTCGATTCCGCTGATGCTCGGCCTGCTGCCCTGGTTCAAGCGGACCGGGCCCACCGCCGCCATCGCCTCCTGGGCAGGCGGCCTCGCGGTGTGGACGTACCTCTACTGGGTCGTCGAGGACGCCACGGAGGCCGCCACCGTCGGCTTCCCGGTGCTCACCTCGCTGGTCCTCTACGTCGGCATCGGCCTGCTCAAGCCGGAGGGCTCGGGGGCGCGCGACGCACTGGTCGACTCCCTCGACAGCGATCCCACCGAGGAGGAACGGGCCGCTCTGGAACGGGAGTTCCTCCGCGACCCCGACAAGGGCGGCGACCCGGACGTGCGGATCGCCGGGCAGCGCGAGGGCGAGGACAGCGGCAGCACGGACAAGCCGACAGCGGCCCGTTAGCCCGTATTCGGCCTTGCCTGTCAGCCGTACAGGAACGCCCCCGTCCGTGATGCGCTCACCTGCGCGATGTCCTCCGGCCTTCCCTCGGCGACGAGTTCACCCCCGGCGGCGCCCCCTGCCGGTCCGAGGTCGATGACCCAGTCGGCTGCCCGTACGACGTGCAGATCGTGCTCGATCGTCACGACGGTGTTGCCGGCGTCGACGAGCCGCTGCAGCACGCCCAGCAGCCGCGCGGTGTCCGCGACATGGAGACCGGTCGTCGGCTCGTCGAGCAGATAGAGGGTGCGGCCCGTCGAGCGGTGGCCGAGTTCCTTCGCGAGCTTGATCCGCTGTGCCTCGCCGCCCGACAGTGTGGTCGCCGGCTGGCCGAGCTGCAGATAGCCGAGTCCGACGTCGTCCATGCGCTGCAGCCGCCTCGCCACACCCGGCACGTCCTCGAAGACGCCGAGGGCTTCCTCGACGGGCATCTGAAGCACCTGCGCGATGTCGTGACCCCGGTACCGCGCGGCGAGCACGTCGCGCCTGAAGCGGCGTCCGCGACAGCTGGGGCAGCGCACCTCCACGGCGGGCAGGAAGTGCATCTGGACGGTGAGGACGCCCGCGCCCACGCAGCGTTCGCAACGGCCGCCGGGGACGTTGGGGGAGAAGTGGCCGGGGGTGAGGCCCAGTTGACGTGCCTCGGGGGTGGTGGCGAACGCTTCGCGCACCGGCGTGAAGGCGTCCGAGTACGTCGCGGCGTTGGAGCGCGGCATGCGGCTGATCGGCTGCTGGTCGATCGTCACGATCTTGTCGATGTGCTCCCAGCCGGTGATCTCCCCGTACGGGCCGGGCTTCTCGCTCGCTCCGTAGAACCGCTTGCGTGCGGCACGGTCGAGGATGTCGAAGAGCAGCGACGACTTGCCCGATCCCGACGGGCCCGTCACCGCCACGAACAGCCCCAAGGGGAGCCGTGCGGTGATGTTCTTGAGGTTGTGCGCCCGTGCCCCGCGTATGACCAGCGACTTGCCGTTGCCGGTGCGTGGCTTCGCGGGTACGGGCATGGACACCCGGCCGGAGAGGCAGTCGCCGGTGACCGATCCCGCGCTCGCGGCGACCTCCTCCGGCGTGCCCGCGGCGACGATACGGCCGCCGTGACGTCCCGCGCCGGGCCCGACGTCGATGACGTGGTCGGCCGCGCGCAGCATGTCGAGGTCGTGCTCGATGACGAGCACCGTGTTGCCCAAGTCGCGCAGACGGCGCAGGACTTCGACCAGCCGTGCGGAGTCGGAGGGGTGCAGGCCGATGGTGGGCTCGTCGAGGACGTAGAGCACTCCGGTGAGTCCCGATCCGAGCAGCGCCGCCAGCCGCAGGCGCTGTGCCTCGCCGGCGGAGAGGCTGGGCGTCGCCTGCTCCAGGGTCAGATATCCCACGCCGACGTCGACCAGTCGCCGTACGCGCTCCTGCAGATCGGCGACGACGGGTTCGGTGACGAGCCACTCCTCGTCGCCGATCCGGTCCCGCAGTGCGTCGATCCATGTGGCGAGTTCGCCGAGTGGCAGACACGCGGCGTCGACGATGGTCAGCCCGGCGACGGTGACGGTGCGGCTCTCGGGGCGCAGGCGCGTACCCCGGCAGTCCGGGCAGACGTCTTTGACCAGTGACTGCTCGGCTTTTTCGCGGTAGTTGGCGTCGTCGATGCGATCCGCGTAGCGCCGCAGCATGTTCGTGACGACGCCCTCGAAGCGTCCGCGCGAGACCGTGGCGGGCGGCGCGGTGCCGGGGAAGTGCCGTGAGAACTCGGGGCTTTCGACGCCGTGGAGCAGCAGATCGCGCTGTACGTCCCCGAGAGTCCGTACGGGCACGTCCGCGTCGAACGCGAAGCCGTAGTGCTGCGCGGCGGCTTGCAGTACGGGGATGTTGCGCTGGGCGAGCGCCGGAAGCCAGCCCAGTACGGCGCCCGCGGACACGCTGCGTTCGTCGTCGATCAGACGGCGGACGTCGGCCTGGAAGACGATGCCGAGGCCGGTGCAGGAAGGGCACGCACCGGCAGGCTTGTTGAAGGAGAAGTTGCCCATCACCATCTCGTGCACGGCTTTGCCGCAGTGGGGGCACGGCACGGTCTCACCGGCGTCGGCCGCCTCGTCCGGTCCGCCGGCGGCCGGTGACTCGTCCTCGTCGTAAGGGAGTTCGTCGCGGTCATCGCCGTCGCCGTCGCCGTCGCCGCCGACGTGATACGTGGGCGGTACGTCACCGCCGCACGCCGGGCACGGACGGCGGCCGATGCGGGCCCACAGCAGACGCAGATAGGTGAAGACCTCGGTGACGGTCCCCACCGTCGAACGGGGGCTGCGGTTGGTCAGGTGCTGGTCGACGCTGATGGAGGGCGACAGCCCCGTGATCGAGTCGACCGCCGGCTTGCTGACGAACCCCGTGACCATGCCCAGCGATTCGAGGTACTGGCGCTGGCCCTCCCTGTGCAGCGTGTCGAAGGCGAGCGTGGACTTGCCCGAGCCGGACAGGCCGGTCAGGACGACGAGCGAGTTCTTCGGGACGGTGAGTGAGACGTTCTTGAGGTTGTGCAGCCGCGCGCCCTCGATCCGGATCGAGTCGTCCAAGTGGCGAGCGGAGGCATGTGGTTGGGCATCGCTCTCTGCGGTACTCATGCCTTCAAGTTTCTCATTGAACCTCCTGTTGAAGCTTTTCCGGCAACCTGGGAGGCAGTGAGCAAACGCATGCGGATAACCTTCAACCGTCACGGGAGCCCGTGACACCGGGAGGACTGAGGTGTGCCGATGAGCCGAAAGGACGGAGTGCTCCGCCCCGTCGATCTGGCGCGGACAGCAGGTGTCTCGACCCAGCAGATCCGCAACTACGAGGCCGCGGGCATCCTGCCCCCGGTCTCGCGGACCGTCTCCGGCTACCGGAAGTTCACGGTCGGGCACCGCGATGCGGTGCTCACGTACCGGGCGCTCGCGAAGGGGTACGGCCCGTACACCGCTCAGGCGGTCATGCTGGCCGTACACGCCGACGACCTGCCGCTGGCGCTCACCTTCATCAATGAGGGCCACGCGTCGCTGCACGAGCAGCGGCTCTCCCTCCACGCGGCGAGCGAGGCGCTCGAAGCGATCGCGGAGCAGGAGCCGGACGAGGCGGCGGTGCCGCGGTCGGGTCTGCGCATCGGGGAGTTGGCCGCGCGCCTGGGCGTGCGGACCTCGGCCCTGCGCGTATGGGAGTCCGCCGGGCTCCTGACTCCGCAGCGCGATCCGGTCACGGAATACCGCCGCTTCAGCGCAACCGACGTACGGGACGCCCGGCTGATCGACACGCTCCGGCAGAGCCGGTACCCGCTGCCCCGTATCCAGGCCGTCCTCGACGACCTTCGTGACACGGGCAGCAGGGACGCCCTGCGCGCGGCGATCGCACAGCGCCGGACGGAGCTGACTCAGCGAGCCAGGGCCATGCTCGAAGGCGACGGCCGTCTGCACAGCTACACCAGCGACCGGCCGGACTGAGACGGCCGGCCGGTCGGCCGGCCCGTGCGTCAGTGCGGTGTCAGTGCTGGACCTCTCCGTATCCGTCGATCTCCCGCGGATCACGCTCACCCGGGCCGACGTAGCGGGCCGAGGGCCGCACCAGCCGCCCGGTGCGCTTCTGCTCAAGGATGTGCGCGGCCCAGCCGGCCGTACGGGCGCAGGTGAACATCGACGTGAACATGTGCGCGGGCACCTCCGCGAAGTCCAGCACGATCGCCGCCCAGAACTCCACGTTGGTCGCCAGCACCCGGTCGGGACGCCGGTTGTGAAGCTCGGTCAGCGCCGCGCGCTCAAGCGCCTCGGCGACCTCGTAGCGTGGTGCGTCCAGCTCCTTGGCCGTACGCCGCAGCACGCGCGCCCGCGGGTCCTCCGCGCGGTAGACACGGTGCCCGAAGCCCATCAGGCGCTCGCCGCGGTCCAGTTGGCGCTTCACGAAGGCCTCGGCGTCGCCCGTACGCTCGATCTCCTCGATCATGCCGAGCACCCGCGACGGAGCACCGCCGTGCAGCGGACCGGACATCGCACCCACGGCGCCCGAGAGCGCTGCCGAGACGTCGGCTCCGGTGGAGGCGATGACGCGGGCGGTGAACGTCGAGGCGTTCATGCCGTGTTCGGCCGCCGAGGTCCAGTACGCGTCGACAGCCGCGACGTGCTTGGGGTCGGGCTCGCCCCGCCAGCGCCGCATGAACCGCTCGACGACCGTGTCCGCCTTGTCGATCTCCTGCTACGGCACCATCGGTACGCCCTGCCCGCGTGCCGACTGCGCGACGTACGACAGCGCCATGACCGCCGCACGCGCGAGGTCGTCACGGGCCTCCTCGGCGCTTATGTCGAGCAGCGGTTTCTGACCCCACACCGGGGCGAGCAT
>DATMEI010000205.1:0-4096 GCA_035556995.1 Streptomyces sp. | reverse complement strand
CTCATCAGCTCGCCGGTCCAGGGTGTTTGCGTACCGAGCTGAGCTGGGCAGCGCATACGTCCAGCCGAGTGCCGTCGCGTCCCCGTACTTGAAGTGACTGCCCTGCCGGCGCTGCACGTAGACGACCCGGAGTGCGTGGCTGGTGAGGCGAGGAATGTGTTCACGCCTGCCTTGGAGCGCGGCTGCATGGAGGCGAGCAACTGGCCTGCGCTGCTTGTCGAGTCACCTCAGCGCAAGCCTGGTGAGGACCATCGTCGCATCGTCAAGAAGCGGTTCGATCCGCATCACTACGTTGAGGTATCCGGCGTACGCCTCGTCGCAGTTGTTTCGAACCGTTTGGTGGTGCTCGATGCGTCCTTGGTCCCTGACCTGAGCCCCAAGGCATTGATGATTGTGCGGGTGATGCCTGTCCTCACCGCAAGTCGTGCGACAGCCTCAACTGCCCTGTCGGTGCGAGTAATCAGGCCCTGGGCCACCGTGGTGGGCGCCTGCGGCAGCCGCGCGACCCGCACGCTGACGACGAGCCCCACAACGATGGGGACGGGTAACCGCAAACCCCGAACAGCACAGCAGGTCTCTGTCAACGGGCGGGGTTCGTGATCAATGGTCGTAGCCGGTGGTGCAGCGTCTCATCCTTGAGACCCTGCGCGAATTCGGGAGCCTGGCCTGCCCAATACTGGAATGTCGAAGGGCAGGAAAATTCAACGGCCTCTTCGCTGCGGATCTTGAACGTTGTCACCTTACGGGCAGTCTTTGCCTCGAACACCGTGAACGTGTACGACGCTGGATACACGTCGAACGGGTGGTCCTCACACTGACCGATGCTTGTTTCGCTCCGCTTCCGCAAGGCGGTCAGGCAGACAACCAGTTGTGCCCGTGCCGGATCCAGGATGCCCTCCTTGTCGCCGTCGCCGTACGCCCTCCACTCTCTCGGCAGCGAGTATTCAGTGATCGGTACGTAGATCAAGGCGTCCGACGACGATGCCAATCCTGCGTGTACTGCGGCCAGATGTGGTCCGGGGCCGGCATAGGCGGGCGCCGCCGGGTTGGGAAGGTCGAGGTAGCCGCAGCCGGCGCGACTGGCCGGAGAGGTGCTTGGCGACGGACGAGGCGTGGCGGATCGTGTCGGCGACGCGGTTGAGCGGTCCGCATCCGACGGTGTGCCCGTCGGGGCCGTACAGCCGATCGCGCTGAGCAACACTGCGACTAACAGAGCCGACATGCCCCTACTCGACATACAGACCGCCTGGGTTCGTCACCTCGCCAGCTGGAGCCGCGGCAATCATATCGTCGGCAACGGGGGCCCTCACCGGGCATGCAAAGTCCAGTACAGCGCCGAAAGGCCGTGTCCGACTCCAACGGCCGCGAGACCGCCGTCCCCAACGCGGCCACGGAGGCGGGAAGGTCATCGCCCCTCCCGCTCCGCGTCGTCGCCGTCCAGCTGAACGGCGGTCCGCGCATAGCCTTTGCGACGTGGAGCAGTAACGTCGCTCGACAAGGCTGCGTTCGTACCGGGCAGACAGAAGAGGATCGGACATGTTCCGCAAGGTGTTGGTCGCCAACCGTGGTGAGATCGCCATTCGTGCGTTCCGCGCCGGCTACGAGCTGGGCGCGCGTACTGTTGCGGTCTTCCCGCATGAAGACCGCAACTCGTTGCACCGGCTGAAGGCCGACGAGGCCTATGAGATCGGCGAGCCCGGGCATCCGGTGCGGGCGTATCTCTCCGTCGAGGCGATCGTTCAGGCGGCGCGCACGGCAGGTGCGGACGCCGTATATCCGGGGTACGGGTTCCTGTCCGAGAACCCCGATCTCGCTCGTGCTTGCGAGGAGGCGGACGTCACGTTCGTCGGCCCCAGCGCGGAGATCCTGGAGCTGACCGGCAACAAGGCTCGCGCAATTGCCGCCGCCCGCGCGGCCGGTGTGCCGGTGCTCGGTTCCTCCGAGCCGTCCACCGATGTGGACGAGCTGGTCCGGGTGGCGGACGGTCTCGGCTTCCCGCTGTTCGTCAAGGCAGTCGCCGGCGGCGGAGGGCGCGGCATGCGGCGGGTCGAAGAGCCGGGGATGCTGCGCGAGTCCATCGAGACGGCGGCGCGCGAAGCCGAGTCCGCGTTCGGGGACTCGACCGTGTTCCTGGAGAAGGCCGTGGTCGAACCCCGGCACATCGAGGTGCAGATCCTCGCCGACGGTGAGGGCGACGTGATCCATCTCTTCGAGCGTGACTGTTCGGTGCAGCGCCGCCACCAGAAGGTGGTCGAGATGGCGCCCGCCCCGCACCTCGACCCCGAAGTGCGCGAGCGGATCTGCGAGGACGCGGTGAAGTTCGCCCGGCAGATCGGTTACCGCAACGCAGGCACCGTGGAGTTCCTGCTCGACCGCGACGGCCGGCACGTGTTCATCGAGATGAACCCGCGCATTCAGGTCGAGCACACGGTGACCGAGGAGGTCACCGATGTCGATCTCGTGCAGGCCCAGTTGCGTATCGCCGCCGGTGAGACGCTGGCCGGCCTCGGACTGTCGCAGGAGAGCGTCTACGTGCGCGGCGCCGCGCTGCAGTGCCGCATCACCACCGAGGACCCGGCCAACGACTTCCGCCCGGACACGGGCGTGATCAGCGCCTACCGTTCGCCGGGCGGCTCAGGCATCCGGCTCGACGGCGGCACCACCCACGCCGGTACGGCGATCAGTGCGCACTTCGACTCGATGCTGGTCAAACTCACCTGCCGGGGCCGGGACTTCACCACTGCGATCGGCCGCGCCCGGCGCGCGGCGGCCGAGTTCCGCATCCGCGGGGTGGCCACGAACATCCCGTTCCTGCAGGCCCTGCTCGACGATCCGGACTTCCGCGCCGGCCGGATCACCACAGCCTTCATCGAGCAACGGCCGCACCTGCTGACCGCACGTCCTTCCGCCGACCGCGGCTCGAGGCTGCTCACGTACCTCGCCGACGTCACGGTGAACAAGCCCAACGGCGAGCGGCCCCGGCTGACCGACCCGACCACCAAACTGCCGCAGCTGCCCGAGACGGAGCCCCCCGCCGGTTCCAAGCAGAAGCTCACCGAACTCGGCCCGGAGGGCTTCGCGCGGTGGCTGCGCGAGTCGCCCACCATCGGTGTCACCGACACCACCTTCCGGGACGCGCACCAGTCGTTGCTCGCCACCCGCGTACGTACGAAGGACTTGCTCGCCGTGGCCCCGGTGCTGGCGCGGACCGTGCCGGAGTTGCTGTCCCTGGAATGCTGGGGCGGCGCCACGTACGACGTCGCTCTGCGCTTCCTCGCCGAGGACCCGTGGGAGCGCCTGGCCCAGTTGCGCGAAGCCGTGCCCAACGTCTGCCTGCAGATGCTGCTGCGCGGCCGCAACACGGTGGGCTATACGCCTTACCCGACCGAGGTGACCAGCGCCTTCGTGGAGGAGGCCACGGCCACCGGCATCGACATCTTCCGGATCTTCGACGCGCTCAACGACGTCGGGCAGATGCGGCCCGCCATCGACGCCGTCCGCGGGACCGGATCCGCGATCGCCGAGGTCGCGCTGTGCTACACCTCCGACCTCTCCGACCCGGCGGAGAAGCTGTACACCCTGGACTACTACCTCAGGCTGGCCGAACAGGCCGTCGCAGCGGGCGCACACGTGCTGGCGATCAAGGACATGGCCGGCCTGCTGCGCGCACCGGCCGCGGTGCGCCTCGTTTCCGCACTGCGCAGCGAATTCGACCTGCCGGTCCACGTCCACACCCATGACACCGCGGGCGGCCAGCTCGCCACCTATCTCGCGGCGATCCAGGCGGGCGCGGACGCGGTGGACGGTGCGGTGGCCTCCATGGCGGGCACCACATCGCAGCCGTCGCTGTCGGCGATCGTGGCCGCCACCGACCACTCCGACCGGCCGACGGGCCTTGACCTGCGGGCGATCGGTGACCTGGAGCCGTACTGGGAGAGCGTCCGCAAGACCTACGCGCCTTTCGAAGCCGGCCTGACGTCGCCGACCGGACGGGTCTACCACCACGAGATCCCCGGCGGGCAGCTGTCCAACCTGCGCACGCAGGCGATCGCACTCGGCCTGGGCGACCGCTTCGAGGACATCGAGGCGATGTACG
>DATMEI010000204.1:0-3709 GCA_035556995.1 Streptomyces sp. | reverse complement strand
CGAGCACGTGACGGAGCGGGGCGGAAGCGAAGGCGTCCGGTGACGCAGCAGGAGTCGGTTCCGGTGAACCGGGACCGAAGGGTCGTGCTCTGGCGGCACGGCCAGACGGCCTGGAACCTGGAGCGTCGGTTCCAGGGCTCGACCGACATCGAACTCACCCCCGCGGGTCTCGAGCAGGCGCGACGGGCGGCGCGGCTGCTGGCCGGACTGCGTCCGGACGCGATCCTCGCGTCCGACCTGCAGCGGACCGCGGCGACGGCTGCGGAGCTGGCCGCCCTCACCGGCCTCGACGTGACGCACGCCGAGGCGCTGCGTGAGACGTACGCGGGGGAATGGCAGGGCCTGACCCACGAGGAGATCGTCGAGCGGTTCGGAGACGAGTACGCCGCGTGGAAACGGGGCGAGCCCGTACGGCGCGGTGGCGGTGAACTCGAGACCGAGGTCGCCGAACGGGCAGCTCCGGTCGTGGAGCGCAGCGTGGAGAAGCTGCCGCCGGGCGGCACGCTCGTCGTGGTCAGTCACGGCGGCACTATCCGGACCACCATCGGCCGGCTGCTGGGCCTTGAACCGCGCACATGGGAAGCGCTCGGCGGTCTCTCCAACTGCTGCTGGTCGGTACTGGGCGAGGGAGCCCGCGGCTGGCGGCTGCTGGAGCACAACGCGGGCACGCTGCCCCAGCCGGTGCTCGGCGACGACGACTGAGGGCCGCTGGTGTCCTGAGCTGCTGATCTCCCTGATTTCCCATCCAGGCTGATCACTGGTTAGGATTCCCCTCGTTCACGGGCCGAGACGTCCGGAACAGCCCGGGGCTATAGCTCAGTTGGTAGAGCGCTTGCATGGCATGCAAGAGGTCAGGAGTTCGATTCTCCTTAGCTCCACGAGTGCGAGGGTGAACTGTGTCCGCGGAGAGCGCGGACCGGGTCGCCCTCGTCGTTTTTGCGAGGCTTCGCCTCGCGGGGCGGGGGCTTCGCCACCCGCACCCCCTTGGTTTGTGGGGTTGCGCGGGAGGGTTGTGTGGGCCGGGTCCTTCTTTCGGGCTTCAGTGTCCGCAGCCTTTTTGTTGAGGGCGAGGTGTGTCCGCGGGAAGCGCGGACCGGGTCGCCCTCGTCGTTTTTGCGAGGCTTCGCCTCGCGGGGCGGGGGCTTCGCCACCCGCACCCCCTTGGCCGGTTGGCCGGAACCTTCGTTCGGGTAGGGGCCCCTGCGTCCGGGACCGCTTCGTGGCAGGGACACTGTTGTCGCGGGAAGGACGGACCGCTCGCGCTGGTTGTTCGTCATCGGGTCCACAACTGCCCCGGCTTCTTTGCCACTTGCAGCGACTGCCGCCGCCTCGGTTCGCGAATCCGGCGGTTGCCGCCTGCCGGCCCGGAGCCGGGATCGCCGACCGGCCTCCTGAGACTTGGGAGAACGTGGCAGAATCGTGACGGCCGGAAGGGGGAGGTCCGAGGGGAGGGGCGTGTGCGATGTCGGCAGGTGTCCTCATCGAGGACGGTCGGCAGACGGCTCAGCTGCGCACATGTCCAGCCAGGGGACCTTCGGCACGGTCCTCAAGGACCTTGCTGTGTCCGGCTTGTGGTTCATCGAACGTTGCCCAGATGCTCGGCGACAATGGAGGAGTGTCTTACGTGTGCACCGCCTGCGGCCACAGCTGGAGCTGATGCCTGATGGGTGCGCACAGCCGGAAGTGTGACTGGTGCGGCAGCGGGACTCCGATCGTGCGGGACATGGAGCCCGTCAACCCGGACTTCCAGTACTGGTGCGAGGACTGTGCGCGGGCGCTGATCATAAAAGGCGATCCGATCGAGACCTACCGTGAGTTGGACGGAGAGCCCATCTACGGACGGCTGCTCGATGAGCACTGCACCCTGAAGCGTTTCTACTCCTTCGCCACTGCCTGACGAGCGGCGTCACCACGCCTGCGCAGACAAGCGCCCTGGGCGACGCGGCCTTTCGGCGCGCCCGTACCGCTGTCCGGTTCGTACGGTGCCGGCTTGCGCAGCGCCCGTACGGCCAGCGTGAACGCCAGAGCGAGGAAGCACAGCCCGAAGGCCGGATACAGCGCTGAGAGGACCATCTCGCCCCCTGTCTGGTTCAGTTCGGGCCGCACCGGCCCGGTCTCGCCGTGCGGCACCAGCCACAGCGCGTACGAACAGAAGATCAGCGCCGCCGTCCCCGTCAACACCCTCCAGCGCAGGGCACGGTCGCGTCCCAGCGTCTCCGCGCCCAGCAACAGCACCGCCGGCACGCACCACACCCAGTGATGCGACCACGAGACGGGACTCACAAGCAGCGCCGTGAACGCACACGTGACGGCTGCCCATGCGGACGCGTACGGCAGTCTCCGAGGCCCAGCCGACACGGCTGCCACAGCGGCAGCCAGCCCGAACAGCATCACCAGAGCGGCCAGTACGAGCCAGGGCCAGCCCGGTTCGCCGGTGTGCAGGAGGCGGGCGACCATGCCGCTCAGCGCCTGGTTGTCGGTGATGTCGGTGTGGCCGACGCGCTCCGAGCGGAAGACCGCGTCCAGCCAGAACCGGCGCGAGTCGTGCGGCAGCACGATCACCCCCAGCAGCACCGTGCCCAGGAACGCCCCTGTGGCGACGGCGGCTTGGCGCAGCGCCGGGTTCCACCAGCCGGTGACGCCGCCGCCGTTCCGTACCCGGCGCAGACACTGCACCACACCGCACAAAGCGAGGAAGACGGCGAACAACGCGGGGGTGAGCTTGATGCCCGCAGCGACGCCGATGCCCACCCCGGCCCAGCGGTGACCGCTGCGGCGCGAGAGATCCCACAGCACCAGCGCGGTCAGCAGCAGGTTGATCTGCCCGTAGCGCAGGGTCGTCCACACCGGTTCGCACCACACGGCGACGGACGCGACCAGCATCGTGGCCGCCGGACGCTGCGATGCGCGCACCGGGCGTCCGGCCAACTGCAGGGACAGATGGATGACGGCGACCAGGAGGACGAGGTTTCCGGCCGTCGCCAACGTGCGCATGTCGGCGACGTCCAGCAGAGTCAACGGCAGGAACAGCAGTGCGGCGAAGGGCGGATAGGTCGTCGGCAGGTCGGCGTAGGTCGCACGCATCGCGTACAGGTCACCGCCCGTACGTACGGTCCACCCTTCAGCCCGGTAGACCATGAGGTCGATCATCGAAACGTCCGTCGCACGCTGGGCCGTCCAGAACACGGCGAACGAGAGCACGCAGAGGGCGGAAGCGATCACAGCCCGACGTCCCAGGAGATGCGTCCTGACGAAGGCTTGCGACCGGCTCTCCGCGGTCTGCTGCAGGGTGCTCACAGCGTGGGCTCCAGAGTCGTGATCGACTGCACCGGCCGATGACAGTACCCGCCGGACGTCAGGGCTAGCGCCGGTCGCGGGAAGTCCGGAAATTGGATTTGGCGGAACGTGGCCGGTGCCGTGTAAGGTTGGCGTCGCCGCTGCGGGGTTACCGGTTACCTCCGGCGGACCAGTCTTGGGGCTATAGCTCAGTTGGTAGAGCGCTTGCATGGCATGCAAGAGGTCAGGAGTTCGATTCTCCTTAGCTCCACGAGTGCGAGGGCGAACTGTGTCCGCGGAGAGCGCGGACCGGGTCGCCCTCGTCGTTTGCGAGGCTTCGCCTCGCGGGGCGGGGGCTTCGCCACCCGCACCCCCTTGGTTTGTGGGGTTGCGCGGGAGGGTTGTGTGGGCCGGGTCCTTCTTTCGGGCTTCA
>DATMEI010000203.1:0-2394 GCA_035556995.1 Streptomyces sp. | reverse complement strand
ATGCCCCGCATGAGGGCGTCGTCGCGAACGATGCGGGCGTAGTCCAGGACGGCGCCCACGGCGGGCACGACCGTCGGCAGCGAATGGATGTAGGCCTCGCCGCCGGCCTCGTCGAGGCCGCCCTGGCTGCGCAGGTCGTCGCAGACGGTGAGGGCGTCCACCGCCTCCGGGTCCGCCTTCTCCTTGAGGCGGATCATCGACTGGAAGATGCGCTGGTGGCGCGGGCGGTAGAAGTGGTCGGGCCTCAGCCCGATCTCGAGCAGCACGCCGTCGAGCGCCTGCTCGGTGAGCAGGATCGCGCCCAGGACGGAAGCCTCGGCCTCCTCGTTGTGAGGAGGAACGCTGCCCGCGGACTCATGCGGGACGGCGACTGCCACGCGGGGGCGTTATGCCTGCGGTGTGACGATGGTCTTGATCTCCGCCGTCACGCCGTCCGCGACTTCGACGGTGACCATGTGCGTGCCCGTTGTCTTGATGGCGTCCTCGAGCTGCACGCGCCGCTTGTCGAGCCGCACGCTGCGCGCCTGCCGGATCGCGTCCACGATCTCCTGCGAGGTGACCGAGCCGAACAGCCGGCCGTCGTCACCCGCCTGGTGGGAGATCGTGAGCACGGTCTTGCGCAGCAGGGCGGCCGTCTCCTCGGCCTTTTCGGCCGCCTCGACGGCGGCACGCGCTGTCGCCTCACGGCGACGCTGCGACTCCGCGATCGCCGCCGGCGTGGCCGACTGAGCGAGCTTGCGTGGAACGAGAAAGTTGCGGAGGTACCCGGGCGAGACGTCGATCACGTCGCCGCGCTCGCCGAGGTGTTCCACTTCCTTCAGGAGGATTGCCTGGGCCATGCCTTAGGTCCCCGTCCTTACCTGATGCCTGCCAACCTGCGCCTGCATCATCTGTCAGCGACGTACGGCAGAAGGCCCACCTCGCGTGCACGCTTGACCGCGGTGGCGAGCTGGGATTGGTGGCGTCGGCAGGCGCCGGTCACGCGCGACGAGCGAATCTTGCCCTTGTCGCTGATGGCCCGGCGCAGCGATGCGAGGTCCTTGTAGTCGACGATGTCGACCTTGTCCCGGCAGAACGGGCACGGCTTGCGCCGTCCGCCTCCGGGTACGCCCCTGCGACCGCGCTTGCGGTCACGGGTCGGGGTTCCTCCACGCTGCTTCGCCACGTATTCCTTCCTGCGTACTCGCTACTTCGGGGTTAGAACGGGATGTCGTCGTCCGAGCCCCCGGCGCCCACTGGTGCCGACTGGAAGTCTCCGGTGTCTGCCGGGACATCGCTCTGCGGCGTGAACCGGCCGCCGTTCTCGCCACCTTCGCGCGAACCGAGGAACTGGACGGAATCGGCAATGATATCTATCGACTGCCGCTTCTTGCCGGTTTCCTTGTCGTCCCACTCGCGCCACTCCAGGCGACCGTCGACCGCGACGGGGCGTCCCTTGGAGAGGTACTGAGCGCAGTTCTCGCCCTGGGCGCCCCAAACGGTGACGTCGAAGAAGTTGGGCTTGTCGACCCATTCGCCCGTTGAGTTGTCCTTACGGCGGGTGTTGCACGCCACGCGCAGGCTGCACACCGAGGTGCCGCTCGGCAGCGAGCGCAGCTCGGGGTCACGCGTGAGGTTCCCGGTGATGATCACGCGGTTGATGTTGGTGGCTGCCATGAGGCTGGTCCAGCTCCCTTCTTGGCGTCTCTGAAGACGGCTCGATAGCTGATGGTCGAGTGTACGAAGGGCTTCGGCCACCCTGGGCGGATGCTGCCGCGAAGTTGCTGAAAAGTGCGGGTTCTTTGGCAGAGCCGTTACGCCGGGCGCGCCGTTGAGGCGCTTTGGCGTAGTGCGCTACTTGTCAGCGGGTGCGTCGGCGGCGTCCGCGTCCGGGTCGGCCGCGGACTCCGCGGGCGGGGCCTCGGCGGGCGGCGCCTCCGCGGCAGGGGGCTCGGCGGGAGGCGTGTCAGCGGGCGGGGCCTCGGCGGGCGCTGCCTCGATCGGCGGCGCGTCAGCGGGCGCTGCGCCTGCGGCGGGCGCCTCCGTGGCGGGCGCATCCCCGGCCGGCACCTCTCCGGGCGGCACCTCTCCGGGCGGCACGTCCCCGGCCGGTGCGTCCGCGGCGGCGCGGGCGGCCACCCGGGTGTCCTGCGCCTCGCGGTCGTCGCGGCGGCGGGCGGACTGCTGCTCGGGCGGGGGCGGCAGCGGCTGGCCGGGCTTGGCCTTGATGATGCGGAAGCGCAGCACGGCGTCGTTGATGCGCAGCCTCTGGTTGAGCCGCTCCAGCAGGGCGTTGTCGCCATTGAACTGGTAGAGCCGGTACTCGGCCTCGGGGCGGTGGTCGATCTCGTACGCCATGCGGCGCTGGCCCCAGTCATAGCTGCCGGCGAGCGTGCCGCCGGAGCCGATCAGCGA
>DATMEI010000202.1:0-7042 GCA_035556995.1 Streptomyces sp. | reverse complement strand
GTCCGGAGGAGTACTGGAAGGGCGGCACCAAGGTCGAACTCGACCTGGACCTCGACGGTGTCGAGGGCTTCGACGGGGTCTACGGCACCCAGGACAAGTCGGTGAACTTCGAGATCGGGCGCAGCCAGGTCAGCGTCGTGGACGCCAAGTCGAAGAAGATGACGGTGACCCGGGACGGCGAGAAGCTCAAGACCATCGACATCAGCTCGGGCGACGCGGAGAACCCCACGTACAACGGCCGCATGGTGATCAGCGAGCGGCACAAGGTGACGCGGATGGACGGCCGCACCGTGGGCTTCGGACGCAAGGAGGAAGCGGGCGGATACGACATCAAGGACGTACCGCACGCCATGCGCCTGTCCACCTCGGGGACCTTCATCCACGGCAACTACTGGCTGACGCAGGCCCAGTTCGGCCAGGTCAACGCCAGTCACGGCTGCGTCGGGCTGTTCGACAAGAAGGGCGGGGGCGACAAGGGGACACCCGGCGCCTGGTTCTTCAACGAGTCGATCATCGGCGACGTCGTGGAGATCAAGAACTCCAAGGACAAGACCATCCAGCCGGACAACGGCCTCAACGGCTGGAACATGGACTGGGACGCGTGGAAGGCCGAGCAGGACTAAGGGTGTGCCGTCAAGGTCCCTCCCCCAGACTCCCGTCCGGGTTGGGGTCTCCCCGGCGCAGCCAGGGGACGTGCCCCCAGGGCCGCGGGGCCCAGGGGAAGGACGACGCTACTTTGACGACACCCCCGCTCTCCACTGACCTCCGGGCCCCGGTCGCTGTGAGCAACAGCACCGGGGCCCGTGCGCGTAACGGTGGTTAACCTTCCCCCATGACTGTGAATCTCGAAGTCACCGAAGGCGTCGGCACGATCCGTCTGGACCGTCCGCCGATGAACGCCCTGGACGTCGCGACCCAGGACCGGCTGCGTGAGGTCGCCGAGGAGGCGACCGTACGGGACGACGTACGCGCTGTCGTGATCTACGGCGGCGAGAAGGTCTTCGCGGCCGGCGCGGACATCAAGGAGATGCAGGCCATGGACCATGCGGCCATGGTGCTGCGGTCCAAGGCGCTGCAGGACTCCTTCACCGCGGTGGCACGCATCCCCAAGCCCGTCGTCGCCGCCGTCACCGGCTACGCGCTGGGCGGAGGCTGCGAGCTGGCTCTCTGCGCCGACATCCGGATCGCGGGCGAGCGGGCGAAGCTCGGGCAGCCGGAGATCCTGCTCGGCCTGATCCCCGGCGCGGGCGGCACCCAGCGGCTCTCCCGGCTGATCGGGCCGGCCAAGTCCAAGGACCTCATCTTCACCGGACGGCAGGTCAAGGCGCCCGAGGCACTCCAGATCGGGCTGGTCGACCGGGTGGTGCCGGACGAGGAGGTCTACGCGCAAGCGACCGCGTGGGCGGCGCAGTTGGCCGCGGGGCCCGCGATGGCGCTGCGTGCCGCGAAGGAGTCGGTCGATGTGGGCCTGGAGACGGACATCGACACCGGGCTGGCCGTCGAACGCAACTGGTTCGCCGGGCTGTTCGCCACGGAGGACCGGGCGACCGGGATGCGCAGCTTCGTCGAGGAGGGCCCGGGAAAGGCGAAGTTCCGCTGAGCTTTCCGCCGGGGCAATCCGCTTCACGGGGTGGGGTGGTTGGGGGTGGCGCGCGGTGCTTCCCGCGTGCGCCCCACCTTGTGGGGGAATGAGCTGGAAATTGATCGGGCCTCAAGAGCGCCTGGTTCGCCGCCGTTTGTGATCAAGCCCGTGTGTGCCGTCGTGCCTGGTGGCCGAGGCCTCGACCAGCCCGGTCGAGCTGCGGCATATGACGGAGCACGCCCGTGGAGGAATTCGTTCCGCAATGGGGATCTCGTTGAACGGCCCCACAACTCCCCTGCTCCCGCCATGATGGTTGCCATGGCGGGACAGGGAGAAGTGGCGAGCGTGACAGAGCGGGTGCCAGAAGTCCCCGGTGAGCCGACGAACGACGACCTCGCGAACAGCGTCCTCGACCTCGTCGGTGACCCGACGATCGATGAAGTGCGCCTGCCCAACCGCCCCGAGTCGGCGCGCTGCGCGCGCGAACTCGCCCGCACCGTACTGGAGTCGCACTGGTCGCTCCCCGGTGCCCTCACCGACGACGCCGTCCTGCTCGTCTCCGAACTCGTCGGCAACGCGGTACGCCACACCGGCGCGCACGTCTTCGGGCTGCAGATGATGCGCCGGCGGGGCTGGATCCGCGTCGAGGTGCGCGACCCCTCCCGCGGCCTTCCCTGTCTCCTCCCCGTGGACGGTCTGGACACCAGCGGCCGGGGGCTCTTCCTCGTCGACACGCTCTCCGACCGCTGGGGGGTCGACCTGTTGCCGCGAGGGAAGACGACCTGGTTCGAGATGCGCGCCAACGTCTGAGCTGAGCTGACGGAGGGTAGGCCGAGGCGCTACGGTGCGCAGCTGAACGGGAGTTACGGGCGACGCGAAGTCGAACTGTCCAAGGGGGGCAAGCTGAGTCCCGAACCCTCCTACGGAGTGGCCGAGTTCACCTCCATCGGCGAGGAGCGGGCCGTCGTGAAGGTCTCAGACAGGAACCAGTGCACCCGTCAGGACGGGGCTGGCGGAGCAGGCCCCGTCGATTCGCGGATCACGAGCCGGGGTGGCCGCGGCGCAGCCACCTCGCCGGCCTCGCTCTCCTCCAGCTGGCTCAGCAGCTCGACGGCGGCGGCTCTGCCCAGCTGCTCGACGTCATGGTTCACGGTGGTCAGCCGGGGATAGACGATCTCGCCGAGCGGCAGGTCGTCGTAGCCGATCACGGACAGGTCGCCCGGGACGTCGAGCCCCAGTCTGCGGGCGGTGTTGATGCCCGCGACGGCCATGGTGTCGTTGCCGAACAGGATCGCTGTCGGCCGCTCGGCGGCCGGCTCGGCCAGGCGCGTGACGGCCTCCACGGCGTCCTGAGCGGTGAACTCCGCCACCACGATGTGACTTGCCCTGAGCCCGTGTTCGGCGAGATGCGATTCGACGACCTGCCGCCGGAAGGTGGTGTGCACGCGGTCCTCGGGGCCCGAGACGTAGGCGATGCGCCGATGGCCAAGTTCCACAAGGTGGTCGACGGCCTCACGCAGCCCGGCGTCCTGCCGCGGCGCCTGCACGTGCGGGATGGGATCGTCCCGCCAGGGCCGCCCCACCAGAACGGCGGGAAGCCGGAGCCGGCGCAGCAGGTCGAAGCGCGGGTCTCCGATGCGGCTCTCGGTGAGGATCACCCCGTCGACGCGGCGCTCCTCGGCGAGCCTGCGGTACGCCCGTACTTCCGTCTCCGGCTCCTCACCCACCATGTGCAGCAGCAACCCGTAGTCGAGCGGGGCGAGTTCGCTCTCGATGCCGGAGATGAGCAGAGCGAAGTGCGGGTCGGCGGCCAGCAGGTCGGCGGTGCGGCCCACGACCATGCCCAGTGCGCGCGTACGGGCGCCGCGCAGGGCCACCGCGGCGGCCGAAGGCGACCACTGGAGCTTGTCCGCCGCGGCGAGTACGCGCTGCCGCGTCGGCTCGGAGATCCCGCCCTTGCCGTTGATGACCTTCGATACGGCGGCCACCGAAACCCCCGCGACCGCCGCCACATCGGTGATGGTCGCCTTTCCGGAGCTCTTCCCCCGGGCCATACGGTCTCCTCGCACCCCGTGCCGCATGCTGCTCAGATCTTTACCGCGCTGCCGATCATGGCGCCTTCCATGCGGCGCTGCAGGAACGCGTAGGCGACGTACACGGGCAGAAGGGTCACCACGGTACCAGCAGCGAGAACGCCGAAATCGGTCTCCAGCGGCGAGCGCAGGGTCGGCACCGCGACCTGGATGGTGCGCTGCGCCCGGTCGGGTCCGATGATGACGAGCGAGTACAGATACTCGTTCCAGTACTGCAGGAAGCTGAGGATCCCCACCGTCGCGATCCCCGGCACCACCATGGGCATGTAGACGCGGACGAGGATGGTCAGGCTGCCCGCGCCGTCCATGCGCGCCGCCTCCTCCACCTCCTGCGGCACCGTGCGCATGAACTGTGTCAGCAGTACGACGGCCAGCGGCAGCGACGTCGCGGGCAGGAAGAGGATCAAGAACGTACGGGTGTGGAAGAGGTTCAGCTGCGCGGCGAGCAGGAATGTGGGCACGAGTGCGGCGAAGGTGGGGATGAGGAAGCCCAGCGAGAAGGCGCGCTCGATCATCGCCGCGGCCCTGCCGCCTGCCCGGGCCAGCGCGTACGCGGCGGGCACAGCGAGCACGAGGACGACGGCCAGTGAACTGACCGTGACGATCAGCGAGTTGATGATGGCCAGGTCCAGCCGTGCGTCGGTGACAGCCGTCGTGAACTTCTCGAGGGAGAGGGAGGTGGGCGGGCTCAGCGGCGAGGCGAAGATCTGCGCGTTGGTCTTGAAGGAGGAGACCAGCAGGTAGTACAGGGGTGCCAGAAGCATCAACGCGTAGAGCCACGCGCACAGTTGGGCCAGGGTACGTCCGGTGCCCGGCAGCCGGCGCCGTACGGAAGAGGGAGAGGAGAGCGGAGAGGAGCCGGTGGCGGAAGCGGTAGCAGTCATGGCAGGTCCCGTGGGGCGGTCGGAGATCGGGGCGTTCAGTACGACTGCCGGAAGACCCGCCGGATGGCGAGCATGCCGACCAGACCGAAGACGAACAGCAGCACACCGGCGGCCTGGCTGTAGCCGAGGTCGGACTGCAGGAACGCCTTCTGGTAGACGAGGAAGGAGAGGTTCGTCGACGCGTTGCCCGGCCCGCCCTGGGTCAGCAGGAGTACGTTCTGCGCCGAGGTGAAGAGCGTCCACAGGAACTGGAGCATCACCGTGACGCCGACGTAGTCCTTGACCATGGGGAAGGCGATGCCCCACATGCGCCGCCAGTGCCCGGCGCCGTCCAGTTCGGCCGCTTCGTAGACCGACTCGGGAACGGCCGAGAGCCGCGCGGCGTAGAGCGTCGCCGTGTAGCCGATGCCTGCCCAGATGTCGATGGCGATGATGCAGCCGAAGGCGGTCGAGGTGTCGGCGAGCCAGGTGTGGGTGAGGCTGTCCATGCCGACCGCGGAGAGCACCTGGTTGATCATGCCGCGCGGGGCGAAGAGCCCGTAGAAGATCATCGCCTTGGCGGAGGCCGAGATGAGGGCCGGAGTGAAGACGATGACGCGCAGCAGCTGGTAGCCGCGCGGCCTGGTGGAGATGTGATAGCCGAGCATGAAAGCGCCGACGATCATCACCGGTACGGCGACGGCGAGTTGGATCGCGCTGTTCTGTACGGCCGCCCAGAACAGGCTGTCGGAGAGCACCGCACGGTAGTTGTCCAGGCCGGCGAAGCCGACCCGGGCCAGCATCCCGGGCCAGCTCAGCACTGAGATGACGAAGATGGCCCCGATCGGGCCGATCATGAACAGCGCGTACCAGAGCAGCGCGGGCACCGCCATCACGGTGGTACCGGGGGCGCGGCGGGTCCGCAGGCCGCTTCCCCTGCCGCCGTCCGACGGGTCGCTGTGGGCAGCGCCGGGTGCGGGAGCGCCGGGAATCGTGGTCGTCGCCATGGCGGTCCTCACCCCTCAGCTTCGGTACGCGACGTCGAGGGCGCGGCAGATCTTCTGCGGGCTCGCGCCGGGGGAGAAGGCGATGGACGTCGCCCTGTTCAGCGGTGCGGAGGCGGCGGCGGGCACAAGGCTGTCCGGCATGACGACCCGCTCGACACCGTCGCCCTCGGAGACCCGGTTCGACTCGGTGACGAGCGGGAACTTGGCCGAGCCTTTCTGATCGCGCAGGCCGATCTGGAATCCGCTGTCGTCGACGAAGCGCTGCACGGAGTCCTTGCGGTAGAAGAACTTGACGAACCTCTCGACCATGCCGATCTTCTCCCGTCCGTTGGGGGTGATCCAGATTCCGGTCGAGGTGGCGCCCGTATAGACCGAAGGCTTGCTGTACTGGCCGTCCTCCGGCATCGGGAATCCGCCGACCTCCGTGCGTCCGGCGACGTTCCCGGGCACCGCGGCGATGGTGGAGGTGAGGGCCGACATCATCGCCGCCCGCTCACTGAAGTACTCGGCGTTCATCTCGTCGGCGGTGAAGCCCTGCGCGCCCTTGCCCCACAGGCCCAGCTCCCGCAGCTGCGCGAACAGCCTCAGCCCGCGCATGGCTTGCGGCTCGGCGCAGAAGCCGGCCTCGGCGAACACCCGCTTGGCGACGGAGGGTTCCATGTACCCCTGCATGATCTGCATCAGGAGTTTCTGTCCGGACCAGTCGTTGCCGCCGATGGCCATCGGGGTGATGTTCTTCGCCCGCAGCGCCTTCACGGCCTTGCGCAGATCGGGCAGCGTCCGGGGTGTCTCGTCGATCCCGGCCTTCGCCAGCAGCCTGGTGTTGAACAGGACGGGCCAGGTGAAGCCCGACCAGGGGAAGCCGCGCACGCGGCCCTCGCTGTCGGTCCACGCCTTGAGTGCGCCGGGGCGTACGCGGCTGGTGAGGTTCCACTCCTTGAGGTACTTGTTGACGGGGAGGGTGGCGCCGAGTTCGGTCCAGGAGAAGGACTTGTCGTAGAGGTTCACGAGCATGACGTCGGCTTCCTTGTCGGCCAGCCGTGCGGTCTCGAAGACGTTGAAGATGTCGTCCGCGCTGTAGACGTTCTTCACCTCGGTCCCCGGGTTCTCGCGCTCGAACTCCCGGATGGCGGCGGCGTATACGGCGGCGCCGGAGGTTCCGGGCGCGAACCTGCTGTGGACGACGAGGGTGTCGGGGTCGTCCGTTTTCGGATCGAGCGGCCCTCCGCACCCGGAGAGCAGCCCCGAAAGCACTGCCATGGCGGCTGCGGATCCGCACGCCGCCCACCGAAGACTCATCCGTCCTCCCCTTCCGGTACACACGACCGTCGCATTCGAGTTAAACGTTCTACTCGGGATGGCAGCGGACCGTAGCAGCGACTCAGAACGGAAAACAATGGGTCGACAGCAATGAAGTTAAACGATATACCGGTGGGTGTCACCGGCAGCACGAGGAAGGTGCAGCGCATGCAGCGCAACTCCGCGAAACTCACCACC
>DATMEI010000201.1:0-16676 GCA_035556995.1 Streptomyces sp. | reverse complement strand
GGCGGCCGTGACGACGATGCCGCCGAGCACCACGGCGGCGATCAGCAGGGCCAGCAGTCTGGACGGCAGCCATGCGACGAGCACCGCGCCCACCACAGAGCCGGGCACACGGCCGAGCAGCGCCCAGCCGGTGCCGCTCAGGTCGAGATGCGTGCGCTCGACGAGCGTGACCAGCGAGGTGACGACCGCCGCGAGCATGATGATCGTCCCCGGGACCAGCGTGGGGTCGATGAGGGCGACCACCGGTGCCGCCAGCATCCCGATGCCGAAACCGATCGACGCCTGCAGACAGGAGGCGAGGGTGATCGCGACGGCGACGATCGTGAATTCCGGGCCGCTCACCGGTTCACCGTGAGCGCCGCTCCCTCCGTCGTGTCCTCGAGCGGGAAGTGACAGGCCGCGCTGTGCCGCGATCCGCCGTCCTCCGGCGGTCCGTCAGGTCCGACAGTGCCCTCGTGCGGCTGGTGCGCCTGCGTCTGCGTCTGCGCCTGCGGGTGCGGCGTCTGCTCCGCGCACAGGTCCTCGGCCTGCCAGCACCGCGTGCGGAAGTGACAGCCGGAGGGCGGATCCACAGGAGAGGGGATCTCGCCCTTGAGCAGGATCCGCTGTCCGGTGCGCTCGCGGGAGACGTCCAGTACCGGGGCTGCGGACGTCAGCGCGGCGGTGTACGGGTGGAGCGGCCCGTCCAGCACGGATTCGGTGGCGCCGGTCTCCAGGATCCTGCCCAGGTACATGACCGCGACCCGGTCCGCGATGTGGCGTACGACCGACAGGTCGTGCGAGATGAAGAGATACGACACGTGCAGCTGCCGCTGGAGGTCGTCGAGCAGATTGATGACCTGGGCCTGCACCGACAGGTCCAGCGCCGAGACGGGTTCGTCGCAGACGATCACGTCGGGGTCCAGCGCCAGGGCGCGCGCTATCCCGATGCGCTGCCGCTGACCGCCGGAGAACTCCTGCGGAAAGCGGTCCGCGTCGGCCGAGCGCAGACCGACCAGTTCGAGCAGTTCCCTTGCGCGGGCCGTACGTTCACGGGCCGTCCGGTACAGGCTCCTGTGGGTCGCCCACGGTTCGCTGATGATCTCGGCCGCCGTCATCCGGGCGTTGAGGGAGGCGAAGGGGTCCTGGAAGACCATCTGGATCCGCCGCCGCCAGGTCAGCAGCTCCTTCCCCTTCAGACGGAACGGGTCCTGCCCGTCGAAGCGAACCTGCCCCTCGTCGGGCTGCTCCAGCATCAGCAGGGTGCGCGCGAGCGTGGACTTGCCGCAGCCGGACTCGCCCACGAGCCCGAGCGTCTCACCGCGGCCGAGCGTCAGGTCGACGGAGTCGAGCGCGCGCAGACGGCCGCTGCCCGAGGGGCCCTTGGCGACGTGGAAGGTCTTGCTCAGGCCCGTGACCTCCAGCAGCGGATCAGCCATGGCGCAGCTCCTTCGAGAAGTGGCACGCGGACGCCCTGCCCTCACCGGTGGCCTCCAAAGCGGGGCGCTCCGTACGGCAGACGTCCTGCACCATCGGGCAACGGGCCTGGTAGACGCAGCCCTTGGGGATCGAGTGGAGATCCGGAGGCGCACCCGGTATGGACGGAAGCTCGCTGCCGCGCCCCGCCGCCGGGACGGAGTCCAGCAGTCCGCGTGTGTACGGGTGGAGGGGCTCCGCGAACACCTCTGCGACCAGCCCGGTCTCGACGACGCTGCCCGCGTACATGACCGCCACCCGGTCCGCCTGCTCGGCCACGAGGGCGAGGTCGTGCGTGATCAGTACGACGGCCATGCGGTGCTCGGTGCGCAGGTCCCGCAGCAGCTCCATGATCTGGGCCTGGACAGTCACATCGAGGGCTGTGGTGGGTTCGTCCGCTAGCAGCACCCGCGGGCCGAGTGCGACGGCCATCGCGATCAGCAGGCGCTGCCGCATGCCTCCGGAGAACTGGTGCGGATGGTCGTCGATGCGGCTCTCGGGCTCCGGGATGCCGACGCGCCGCATGAGGTCGACGGCCTTCTTCCGTGCCTCCGCGGCGGACAGCCCCTGGTGGATGCGGAACGGCTCGGCGAGCTGGGTGCCCACGGTGTAGACGGGGTTGAGCGCGGTCAGCGCGTCCTGGAAGACGATCGCGAGCTCCGGTCCGGCGAGCTTGCGCCGCTGGGCGGGTTTCAGGCCGAGCAGTTCGACGTCACCGAGCCGTGCCTCGCCGCCGACGACCTCGGCGACCGGGTCGAGCAGACCCGCGATCGCCTGCGCCGTGATGCTCTTGCCGCAGCCGGACTCCCCGAGCAGGGCGAGCGTCTCACCCGAAGGGGCCGAGAAACCCACGTCGTCGACGGCGAGCACCGGCCCGGACGTGGTGTCGATACGCACGCTCAGACCGCTCACCTCCAGCGCGACGGCGGACCTTTCGGCATTCGCGGTGGCGGTGGTCGTCGTCCCGGTACTCATCGCCGAACCTCCTGACCGGCCTTACGGACCGAGCGCTTCCGGCGCGGCAGGCTGAGCCGCCAGCGCTGCGCCGGGTCGGTGGCGATGCGGAACCAGGCCGCCAGCACGGACGCCGACACCGTGGTGATCACGATTGCGAGCCCGGGGAAGATCGACATCCACCACGAGGTCTGCAGGTACTGCCGTCCCTGAGCGGTCATCAGTCCCCAGCTGATGTCGGGCGGCTGGATGCCGATGCCCAGGAAGCTCAGCGACGACTCCGACAGCATGACGAAGCAGAAGTCCGCGGTCGCGACCGTCAGGAGGGTGGGCAGGACGGTCGGCAGCACATGTCTGCGTATGACGGCACCGCTGCGCGTCCCGAACGTACGTGCCGCGTCGACGAACAGCCTGCTCTGCAGCTCCGCGGACTCGGCGCGCGCCGTGCGCAGGTAGATGGGAAGGCGGGCGATCGCGAGGATGGCGACGATGTTGGCGGCGCTCGGCGAGAAGACGTAGAGGACGACGACCGCGAGCAGCAGCGAGGGGAAGCTGAGGATGATGTCGGCTATCCGCATCGACAGCGTCTCGCGCCAGCGACGGTGGTAGCCGGCCCACATGCCCCAGACCGAACCGATGAACAGGGAGATCAGGACGGCGGGCACCGCCACGGAGATCGTGGTGCGGGTCGCGACCACGAGCCGGGCCAGCATGGAACGGCCCAGGGAGTCGCTGCCCAGGATGTATGCCCAGCCGTTCTCCGAGTGGAACGGGGCGGTGTTGACGGCGTCGAGGTTCTGCTCGGTGGCGAGATCGCCCACGAGCCAGGGGCCGACGACCGCGGTCGACGCGATCAGCACCAGGACGCCCGCTGCGACTGTCGCGACGCGGTCGCGCAGCAGGAGGCGCCACATGCTGGTGCGGGCGGCGGCCCGTCCTGTCGCCTGTGGTGGTGCGGGTGCCGCTTCGTCCGCCCGTACCCGCGTCTGCCCGGGTATCGGCTCGGCCGCCGGGTCACCGCCTGTCGGAGGCGCGCCCTGCCTGTCGTGCGCCATGGGGGACATCAGGCCTCCGGTCGTCAGGTCTTGACGGTCTGCCGGACGCGCGCGTCGAGCAGCGCGTAGCAGACGTCGATGAGGATGTTCAGGACGAAGATGGCCACGGCCGTCAGGAGGACGGCGGCCTGCAGCACGGCGAAGTCACGTTGCAGGATCGAGTCGATCATGAGCTTGCCGATGCCGGGCCAGCCGAAGATCGTCTCGACCACCACGGCGCCGTTGACGAGACCGACCGTGAGGTCGCCGGCGACCGTCAGCGCCGGAGCGGCGGCGTTGCGCAGGGCGTGGCGCGTGACGATGCGGTAGTCGTCCGCGCCTTTGCTGCGGGCCAGTTTGACGTAGGGCGAGGAGAGCGCGGAGACCATCGCCCCGCGCACGACCTGCACGAGCACGCCGAAGGGACGTACGGCCAGCGTCGCGATCGGCAGGATCCAGATGCCGTGTCCGGTGACGCCGGAGGTCGGAAGCCAGCCCAGCGTCACAGCGAAGATCCAGACGCCCACGATGGCGAGCCAGAAGTCCGGCACGCTGGCGGCGACCATCGACATCGTGCTGCACACCCGGTCGGCGAGGCCGTTGGGCTTCAGCGCCGCCCAGCTGCCGACCACCGCGGACCCGAGAACCGCGATCAGCATCGTGAACCCGGCGAGCTGCAGCGTGGCCGGAAACGCGTCGAGTGCCATTCCGCCGGCGGCCTGGCCCGTACGCAGCGACTCACCGAAGTCGAGCCGCAGGACGCCCCCGAGATAGTCGAACATCTGGGAGAGGACCGGCTGGTCGAAGCCGTTGCGTTCGGCGAACTCCTGCCGCATCCGGTCCGTCGCGTTGAGCGGCAGATAGAGGCTTGCCGGGTTGCCGGTCAGCCGCGCCAGGCAGAACACGCCCAGGACGACGACGGCCAGCGGTATGACGCTGGTGAGTGCGCGGCGCCGCAGGAATGTGATCACGAGACCCTCCCCTCAGCCCGCGGGCCGGATGTCCGCGAGACGCATCTCGTCGTTGGTGGCCGAGTTGGGCGTGTAGGACACGTGCGGTGAGAGCGCGATGACGCCCGTCATGTGGGCGATGTGCGCGAACTGCGTGACCTCGCTGTTCTGCTGGTCCAGCAGCTCCTCGTAGGCGTCCTGCCGGGCCTTGCCCGACTTGCGGCCCGCCTCCGCGATCATCCGGTCGAACCGTTTGGTGCCCATCACGCTCTGCGCGCCCTCGGCCTTCATGTACTGGTCGACGGTGAACGCCGCGTCGCCCGCCTGGTTGCCGTGCTGGATCAGCAGCGCGACCGGCCCGGCATCCGGCACGAACGGCCGCAGCTGGTATTCGAGATGGGCGGATTCGTCGACCATCTTGAGCTTGATGTTGAGGCCTGCCTGCGTCAGCTGCTCCTGGAGCACCTCGGCGGTCTCCGAGACCCGTGGGAAGAGTTCGTTGCGGCCGACCATCAGGATCTGCTTGCCGGTGGGCACGCCGTCCGCCTTCGCCGCGTTCACCAGGGCCTTGGCCTTCTTCAGATCGTGCGGCCACGGCTTGATGCCGGGGTTGTGGCCCAGCACGCCGGACGGCACCAGTTGCCCGGCGGGCTTCCCGAGGCCGCTGAAGAGCGACTTGACGATCCCCCGCTTGTCGAGCGCGTAGTTGACCGCCCGCCGTATCCGCGGGTCGTCGAGCGGCGGCTCGTCACCGGTGAGCCGGAGCGCCGTCGTCTCGTTGTTCGGATGGTTGACGCCGAGGTCGCCGGCGCCGTCGAGCGGACCGAGCTTGAGGGCGACGTCCGCCTCGTCGCTGGTGACCATGGCCGCCCGTACGGTGCCCTCCGCGCGCCACTGGTAGGTGACGTTCTCGTACGCGGGCGCCTTGCCCCAGTAGCGCTTGTTGCGGTCGAGCCTCAGCTTCAGGCCGGTGTCCCAGCGTCCGATCTCGTACGGGCCGGTGCCGACGGGCTGACGTACCTTCTTGGCCGTGCTGGTCGAGGTGGGGACGATCTCGACGAAGGACAGCCGCAGCGGGAGGATCGGGTCGGGTTCCTTGCTCTCGACGGTCAGCGTCTTCTCGTCGACCGCCTCGACCTCGAGCGGGTCCTCCCCGAAGACGTAGCCGTCGACGTTGCAGCCGAGGTCGGAGTTGACGGCCCGTTCGATCGAGTAGGCGGCGTCGCGTGCGTTGAAGGCCGTTCCGTCCTGGAAGTCGACGCCGTCGCGCATCGTGAACGTCCACTGCGTGTCCGAGGTGCGCTTCCACCCCGTCGCGAGCAGCGGGTCGAGGTCTCCGGACTTCGGGTTCCGCTCGATCAGCGGCTGCGTGATGTTGGAGCGGACGACCACGCCGGTGGAGGTGAGGGAGGACTCGCACGGTTCGAGGGTGGGAGGTTCCTCCGGGAGCACGACGCGCAGCCCCCTTCCGCTTCCGCCCAGCGAGTCGCTGTTCGCGACGGTGCACGAGCTGACCAGGACGGCGAATCCCGAGACGACGGCCGCGACGGCGGTACGCCGCCGGACTGCGCGGAACCGGCCGATCGCCCGGTTTCGCCGGGGAGCCCGCAGCTTCGAGGGCAGGGACATCACTTTCCTCCAGGGCTGGCGCGCATCGACTCGGCGCCGGGGATTCAGCGGAGGTGTCTATATATGGAAACGCAGTCCATGTTGGTGGACACAAGGTAGAAGTGCGGAACCCACCCGTCAAGAGGTCTGCCGACCTGCTCGCGAGGACGAACACGCAGTCCGGGTTCGGGTCGGCGTCGTAGCGTGCCGGGAACCGGCAGCGGGCGGACGTGCAGGGGTTCCACGCTCTGCGGCACCGGCGGGCAGGAGCGTTCACGTCCTTGGACGAAATCCCCTGTGTCTGCTTAGTCTGCGAGTTCCATCGCCACACCCGCCATAACCCGCCACACCAAGTGCCGCTCCCGGCCCCGCAGTACGGGGAAGGACATCCGCCCTGCGCCCGCCGGAACCGCCGAAAACGCAAGCCGAGGAGCACATATGACACCGCCGCCAGACGCACCGCCCCCGGGCGGTGTGCTCCAGGTCGGACCGCTCAAGCCGTCGCTCGCGCAGACCCTGGCCAGCGAGTACGGAGCCGTCGAACTCCCCGAAGGGCCCGGCAGGGAGCCCTTCCTGGCACGCCACGGTCCCGCCGTCACAGCCGCCGTCACCTCCGGAGGCACGGGCGTGGACGCGGAGCTGATGACGGCACTCCCGCACCTGGAGGCGATAGTCAACTTCGGGGTGGGCTACGACACCACAGACGTGGAGGCCGCCCGCGCCCGCGGTGTCGCCCTCAGCAACACCCCGGGCGTACTCGACGACTGCGTCGCGGACCTCGCAGTCGGCCTGGTCATCGACGTCCTGCGCGGCATCTCGGCCGCCGACCGCTACGTCCGGCGCGGAGGCTGGCCGTCCGGGCCGTACCGGCTGACGAGGAAGGTCTCCGGCAAGCGCGCCGGCATCGTGGGCCTGGGCCGCATCGGCCGCGCCGTCGCCTCCCGGCTCGAAGGGTTCGGCATCACGATCTCGTACCACAACCGCCGCCCACGCAGCGACGTCCCGTACACCTACCGGGACTCGCTGGTGGAGCTGGCGCGGGACTCGGACGTACTGATCGTGACGGCCTCGGGCGGCCCGGAGTCCGCCGGGCTCGTCTCCAGGGAGGTCCTCACCGCCCTCGGCCCCGACGGCTGCCTGGTCAACGTCGCCCGCGGCAGCGTCGTCGACGAGGAGGCGCTGGCCGGCCTGCTGCTCTCCGGCGGTCTCGGCGGGGCCGGGCTGGACGTGTTCGCCGCCGAACCCTCCGTCCCCGCAGCCCTGTTGGAGCTGGACAACGTGGTGCTGCTCCCGCACGTGGCGAGCGGCACCGAGGAGACCCGCGCGGCCATGGAGCAGCTCACTCTCGACAATCTCGACCGGTTCCTCGCCGACGGCACGCTCGTCACGCCCGTACTGCCCTGAGCGTGCCGCGACTGAGCCGGCCACGATCAGCGACTCCTGAGCCCCGCCGCTCTTGCGTCCCGCACGCGAGCGTTATTACGGTCCAGTAATTTATCCGCGACAGCAGGCGCGAAAGGTCCCACATGGCGGAGACATCAGCCCACCCGGCCGAGCCGGACAGGTCCTGGTGGGGCTGGGGACGTACGGAGAGCGCGCTGCCCGACAGCGAGTGCGCCGAACTCGCCGCCCTGCTGCCCGGCCTGCCCTCCAGCCCGCTGCCGGTGCCGGACATCGACAGCCTCACCCTGGCGCCGCCGCGGGTCTCGGCTCCCGCCTCGCTCGCGCACCGGGTGTCCGACGCTCCGGCCGTACGGGCCGGGCACACCTACGGCAAGGCGTACCGCGACGTCGTCCGCGCGCTCCGCGGAGACCTCTCGGCGGCTCCCGACCTCGTCGCCTTCCCGCGTACCGAGGCAGAGCTCGTCGACCTGCTCGACTGGGCAGGCTCGCGGAACGTCGCCGTGATCCCTTATGGAGGCGGCAGTTCGGTGGTCGGCGGCGTCGAGTACCGCGGCGGCGACCATGCCGGAGCACTCTCGCTCGACCTGTCGGCCATGAACCGCGTCCTGGAGGTCGACACCACCAGCAGGGCGGCCCGTATCCAGGCGGGAGTGCTCGGGCCCTCCCTGGAGGCGCAGCTCCGCGAGCACACCGAAGGCGCACGAGGCGGCGGGCTGACGTTGCGCCACTTCCCGCAGAGCTTCGAGTTCTCCACGCTCGGCGGCTGGCTGGCCACACGGGCCGGCGGGCACTACGCGACGCTGCACACGCACATCGACGACCTCGTCGAGTCGATGCGCGTCATCACACCCGCCGGGGCGTCCGAGTCCTGGCGGCTGCCGGGCTCCGGAGCGGGCCCGTCCCCCGACCGTCTCTTCCTCGGGTCCGAGGGCGCACTCGGAGTGATCACCGAAGCGTGGATGCGGCTGCAGGACCGGCCCCGGTACAAGGCGTCCGCGTCGCTGTCCTTCACCGACGTGAGCGCTGCGATGGAAGCTGTACGTGCCATCTCCCAGTCCGGGCTGTACCCCGCCAACTGCCGGCTGCTCGACCCCGGCGAGGCGGCTCTCTCCGGTGCCTCGCACGACGGTGCGAGCGTGCTGGTGCTGGGCGTGGAGTCGGCGCACCACCCGGTGGACGGCCGGCTTGCGGAGCTGCGCACCCTCGCCATGGACCACGGCGGGCTCGTCCGTACGCCCGGGGGCGAGGACGGCGGCTCCGGCGGCGGCGATGACGGCGACGGCGCTCACGGCGAGGACGCGGCGGTCAGCGCCTGGCGGTCGGCCTTCCTGCGGATGCCCTATGTGCGGGACGGACTGGCCAGGATGAGCGCGATCACCGAAACCTTCGAGACTGCCTGCACCTGGGACCGCGCGGCCGGCCTCTACCGTGGGGTGCGCGCCGACGTCGGCGCCGCCGTCGAAGAGATCACGGGCAGTCCCGGCCTCGTCAACTGCCGCTTCACACACGTCTATCCGGACGGCCCCGCCCCGTACTTCACGGTGATCGCCGCCGGACGCCGCGGCAGTGAGGTCGCCATGTGGGACGAGATCAAGGCCGCAGCCATGGAGACGCTCGCCCGGCACGGAGGCACCGTCACCCACCATCACGCCGTCGGCAGGGACCACCGTCCGGGCTACGACCGGCAGCGCCCCGAACCCTTCGCCATGGCCCTGCGGGCCGCCAAGTCCGCGCTCGACCCGCACGGAGTCCTCAACCCCGGCGTTCTCGTGGACCCCGGGCCGCCGCCGCGCGGCTGAGCCGCGGGCGCGGTACGGAGGGGCGCCCCTCCCGCCGCGTCAGCTGCGCAGGCCGGCGAAGGCGGTCCGCACGACGGCCTCGGCGACCTCGTCGCTGGTGGCCGATCCGCCGCGGCCCGCACGCCCCGGCCTGTACCACTCCACGATGGAGTTGATCATCCCGAAGAGAAGCCGGGTGGCCAGCCGCGCATCGACGTCCGATCTGAGGTCGCCGTCCGCGGCGGCCTGTTTCAGCAGCTCCGAGACCCGCTGGTCGAACTCGCGGCGGCGTGCCACGGCCCACCGCTCCGTGTCCGTGTTGCCCCGTACGCGCAGGAGCAGCGTCACGTAGGGCAGCTCGGCCATCAGCACCTCGACGGTGCGGCGCGTCACGTGTTCGAGCCGGTCGACGGCGCGGCCCTCGCGGGCGCGCGGCTCGTCGAGGACGCCGAAGAGGCCGTTCAGGGCGCGGCTTATGGCCCGGCGCAGCAGCTCTTCCTTGCCGCGGACGTGGTGGTAGATCGACGACTTGGAGATTCCGGCGGCCTGGGACAGGTGCTCCATGGAGGTGCCGTCGTAGCCGCGCTCGATGAACACCTCCACGGCGACCTTGAGCAGCGAGTCGGGCGTGTAGGTGTCGCGCTTGGCCGGCATGCCGCCGATGCTATCCACGTTATCCACAGGCTCTCCGGCCCCCCTTGCCCCGACCGATCGTTCGGTAGCAGTATCTACGTGTTGCTGTAAGACCGACAGCCCCAGCCACCCAGCCCGACGAGGAGTTGGTCGTTCGTGACCGCATCTGTGACCCCACCTGAGACCGCACCCGCGACTGCGTCCAGTGGCACTGAGCTCTCCGCGGCCCAGCTGACCGAGAGGCACCGTCCCACGCTCGACCGTGCGCTGGAGGCCATCGGCAGCAGGGAGTACTGGTCGCCGCACCCCGAGCACCCCAAGGCGTACGGCGAGGGGGCCGAGGGAGGTCCGCCCGGTTCGCTGAGCGCCGGGCAGGGTCAGGCCGCCTTCGACGCGCTGCGCGGCAGCCGCTTCGAGCTGGACGGGCAGCCGGGCGTGACGGGCCCCGAGGGCGGCTGGACGGCGACGGAGGTCTCGCCCTACGGGCTGGAGATGGGCATCGAGTATCCCCGCCCCGATCTCGATGTGCTGCTTCCCGAGATGCGGGCGGCGATGCCCGCCTGGCGCGAGGCCGGTCCGGAGGTGCGGGCCGTGGTGTGCCTGGAGATCCTGGCCCGGATCAGCGCCCGTACGCACGAGTTCGCGCACGCTGTGATGCACACCAGCGGGCAGGCGTTCATGATGGCGTTCCAGGCGGGCGGGCCGCACGCGCAGGACCGCGGCATGGAGGCGGTGGCCTATGCCTACGCCGAGCAGGTCCGCACCCCCGGCGTGGCCGGCTGGTCCAAGCCCCAGGGCAAGCGCGATCCGCTCGAGCTCAGCAAGCACTTCACACCGGTCGGCCGCGGCATCTCCCTGCTCATCGGCTGCAACACCTTTCCCACCTGGAACGGCTACCCCGGCTTCTTCGCCTCCCTGGCCGCCGGAAATCCGGTGCTGGTCAAGCCGCATCCGCGTGCGGTGCTGCCGTTGGCGCTGACGGTGCGGATCGCCCGCGAGGTGCTGAGGGAGGCGGGTTTCGATGCGAATCTCGTCGCGCTGGCAACCGAGCGGGACGGCGAGGGCATCGCCAAGGATCTGGCCGTGCGGCCCGAGATCCGCATCATCGACTACACCGGCTCCACCGCCTTCGGCGACTGGCTGGAGAGCAACGCCCTCCAGGCCCGCGTCTTCACGGAGAAGGCGGGAGTCAATACGGTGATCATCGACTCCACCGACGACTACAAGGGCATGCTGGGCAATCTCGCCTTCTCTCTCTCGCTCTTCAGCGGCCAGATGTGCACCACCCCGCAGAACCTGCTGATCCCCCGTGGCGGCATCTCCACCGACGCCGGTGAGAAGTCCTATGACGAGGTCGTCTCCGATCTGGCCACCGCCGTGGGCAAGTTGCTCGGTGACGACGCCCGTGCGAATGCCCTGCTGGGCGCGATCGTCAACCAACAGGTGCGTGAGCGCGTCGAGTCGGCGGCATCGCTGGGCGAAGTCGCCCTGGAATCCCGCTCGGTCGAACACCCCGACTTCCCCGGTGCGACAGTGCGGACGCCCGTCATCCTCAAGCTGGAGTCCGCCAAGCCCGAGGCGGAGGCCGTCTGCTTCTCGGAGTGCTTCGGGCCGGTCTCCTTCGCCGTCGCCGTCGACTCCGCGGCCGACGCCGTCGCGCTGCTGCGGCGGACGGTCCGGGAGAAGGGCGCGATGACGGTGGGCGCGTACACGACGTCGCCGGAGGTGGAGCGGATGATCGAGGACGCCTGTCTGGACGAGTGCGCGCAGCTGTCGCTCAATCTCACCGGCGGGGTGTACGTCAACCAGACCGCGGCCTTCTCCGACTTCCACGGCTCCGGCGGCAACCCGGCGGCGAACTCGGCCCTGTGCGACGGCGCGTTCGTCTCCGACCGCTTCCGGACGATTGAGGTGCGGCGACCCGCCTGAGAAAGGCCACCACGGGCCACCACTCCACGTCCGAGGTGGGAAAAAGGCGCCCGTACGCGTTCGTTGACGCGTACGGGCGCACGGGAGAGCGGCTCAGCGGGCCGCGTCCGTCAGTCTTCGGGCTTGCCGGTGGAGACCGTCAGCTCGATCTTGTCCTTATCGGGATCGAAGGCGTCGATGCCGTCGGGAGACTGCTCCAGGACCATGTTCTTGCCCCAGATGTTCTCGTTCTCGTAGCTGACTTCGTCCATCTTCCAGCCGGCCTCTTTGATGCACTCCTTCACCGACGCGAGGTTCTTGTAGGTGAAGTCCGGCAGGATCTTCTTGCCCTTTTCGGTGTAGCTGTCGGACGCCTGCGTGCACCGGGTCGTTTCGATCGTCTTCGACTTGTCCTCCGGCTTGAACTCGTCGGTCTCGTCCCCGTCTCCGCTGCCGCCCGAATCCGCAGCAGGCTTGTCCTGCGTCACCTCCGGCGCGCTGACGGTGGCGGACGGCTTGTCGTCGGCCTGCTGCCCCTTCCCGTTGGTCACCACGAGCGCGACGATCACCGCGGTGACCACCACGACGGCTGCGACCGCCGAACCGACGATCACCGGGGTGTTGTTCTTGCCGCCCCCGCCACCGCCGGGGGGCTGGGGAGAGAGCGTGTACGGCGGCGGGGTGTGCGCGCCTCCGCCCTGCTGGGTGCCGTAGGGCGAGCCGGGCGTGTACTGCCCCATCGGGTTGTGGCTCGGCGGCGGAGGCGTCGAGGGCCCGAACCCGCCGAACTGCTGCTGAGGCTGGTAGGGCTGCTGCACGCCTGCCGGCGGCGGTGTGCTGCCCTCGTTGACAGGCGGGAAGACCGCCTGGCCGACCCCGGCACCGCTCTGCGCTGCCGGACCGCCGCTGATGATGATCGGGGCGGCGCCCGAAGCCGCCCCCGAGCCGCCGATGCGTGAGCACTCGTCGTGCATGGTCTCGGCCGACGGGAAGCGCTCGTTGGGATTCTTCTTCAGCGTCCGCGCCACCAGCGCGTCCACGGCGGGCGCCACCGACTGGTTGATCGAGGAGGGGATGGGCGCCTCCTCCTGCACATGTGCGTACGCGATGGCCAGCGGGGAGTCGGCGTCGAAGGGCAGCCGTCCGGTCAGCAGCTCGAAGAGCATGATGCCGACCGAGTAGAGGTCCGAGCGGGCGTCCACGCCACGGCCGAGGGCCTGTTCCGGCGACAGATACTGCGGGGTGCCGACGACCATGCCGGTCTGTGTCATCGACGTCACACCGGACTGCATGGCCCGCGCGATGCCGAAGTCCATGACCTTGACCACACCGCGCTTGGTCACCATGACGTTGCCGGGCTTGATGTCGCGGTGTACAAGCCCCATTTCGTGGCTGACCTCGAGCGCCGCGAGCACATCGCCCGTGATCTTCAGCGCCTTCTCGGTCGGCATCGCGCCGAACTGCGCTATGTCTTCGTCCAGCACGCTGCGCAGCGGCTCGCCCTCGACGTACTCCATGACGATGTACGGCACGAGGACGCCGTCGATCTCGTCCTCGCCGGAGTCGAAGACCGAGACGATGTTGGTGTGTGTGAGCTTGGCGACAGCCTGTGCCTCACGCCGGAAACGCTCACGGAAGGACTGCTCACGGCCCAGCTCGGAGTGCAGCGTCTTCACCGCGACCTGGCGGTCGAGCACGGAGTCGTAGGCGAGATAGACCGAGGCCATGCCTCCGGCCCCGAGCAGACTCCGCAGCTGGAAGCGGCCGTTACCGACCGTACGGCCCACGTACTGTGCGGCTGCCTGTCCGCCGTCGTCGCTCATCTCTGACTGCTCCCCCTCGGCGGCGCGCCCCCGCACAGGTTTCGGGGCAGATTTCCAGCCCCGAGATCCAATGATCCTGATACCGGCCCAAGTCTGCCGGAGGGCTCTGCCACGTCAAGCTCAGTGCCCGTTCCGTAACCGGATGCGCAAGCCTGTGAACACAACTGTGACAACTTGCGTGCCTTCGCGCTCCAGCCGTGACGGCGTCCGTCCATCAGGGCCCCGTACTGCCCGGTCCGGGGCCGTGCGCCCTTCGCCTGCGAACTTGCCAGCCGGGCACCGCAGCCGATTGGATGGCTGTTCCGTCCCCATCCATGTAATTGCCCCGAGCCTGTAGCCTCCAAAGCGGAGCGGGGCATCCCGGCGCGGGTCCGGCGAGCCGAGATCAGGCGACAGCCAGGGGAGTACGCACCCGCGCGACCCACGGCATTTTCGATTCACGGCGAGGACAGATGGCACAGACGCAGGCCGGCGGGGGTCCCTCGGACCCCGACGCCATGGGCGGCTCGATGGCCGATTCGCCGGAGCTGTGGGGCAACAACGGTCTCGTCGGTGACGGCCGTTATCGCTTCTCGCACCGCCTCGGACGGGGCGGCATGGCGGAGGTCTTCGCCGCGGAGGACCTGCGCCTCGGCCGTACGGTCGCGGTCAAGCTGCTGCGTTCCGATCTCGCCGAGGACCCGGTCTCCAAGGCCCGCTTCACGCGTGAGGCACAGTCCGTCGCCGGGCTCAACCACCACTCCGTCGTCGCCGTCTACGACTCCGGCGAGGAGACGATCGGCGGCAGCATCACGCCGTACATCGTGATGGAGATGGTCGAGGGCCGCACGATCCGCGACCTGCTGCTGAACGCCGAAGCGCCGCCGCCCGACCAGGCGTTGATCATCGTCTCCGGTGTCCTGGAGGCCCTGGCCTACAGCCATCAGCACGGCATCGTGCACCGCGACATCAAGCCGGCCAACGTCATCATCACCAACACCGGCGCGGTCAAGGTGATGGACTTCGGCATCGCCCGTGCCCTGCACGGCGCCTCCAACACCATGACCCAGACCGGCATGGTGATGGGCACACCGCAGTACCTCTCCCCCGAGCAGGCCCTCGGCAAGACCGTCGACATCCGTTCCGATCTGTACGCGACCGGCTGTCTGATCTACGAACTGCTCACCCTCCGCCCGCCGTTCATCGGCGAGACCCCGCTCTCGGTCGTCTACCAGCACGTGCAGGACGAGGCCGCGCCGCCCTCCGAGGTCTCCGACGTGGTGCCGCCCGAGCTGGACGGCCTGGTGATGCGTGCCCTCGCGAAGGACCCGGACGACCGGTTCCAGAGCGCCGAGGAGATGCGCGGTCTCGCGCAGTTCGCGCTGCAGATGCTCCAGGAGCAGGGCGGCCACACCGGCGGCCTGTGGAACACCGGACCTGTCGCGCACGGCGGCGGCTCCACGCCGGCGATGGGCGTCCCCGGCGCCGACGCGCGCCAGCACCCCGGCCACGGCGACACCTCGCAGCTTGCGCCGCCGATGCTGATGGGACGCCCCGACCGGGACGACGGAGGCTTCGAAGGCGGGCACCGCGGCGGTGACAGACGCGGCGGCGGCGTGAAGTACGCCCTCATCGCCTTCCTCGCGGTGATCGTCATCGCGACCGGCATCTACTACGTCGCCACTCTCGACCGGGACAACGGCAAGAACGACGTCAAGCCGGACACCTCGACGACGGAGCCGAAGGAGAAGAAGACCACCGACGAGCCTTCCGCGACGCCGACGGAGACCGAGGAGGACCCGGGCACCAGCACCGGCGACACCGGTGACGTCACGCCGTCGCAGACCCCGTCGGAGACCGAGCCGAGCGAGACCGAGACCACTCCGTCGCAGGAACCGACCGACACTCCCTCCGAGACGGAGTCCGGCAGCGGCGGCAGCGGTTCGGGCGGTGGCACGGGCGGTCCCACCACCACGCCTCCGACGCCGTCGGACGGCGCCGACCAGGGCGGCGGCGAGAACGGCGGGACCGGCTCCGGCGGCGCCGAGGACTGAACCCGGGCAGGGCCCCCTGGGGTCCGGCCCGTCTCACCGGGCCTGTCACCGGGCGCGCGTCATCCCGCAGTCCGTCATCCCGCAGGTTCGTCCCGCCCCGCCTGGATCCGTGCGAGGTAGGCGGCTGCCTGCGTTCTGCGCTCCATGCCCAGCTTCGCGAGCAGCTGGGAGACGTAGTTCTTGACGGTCTTCTCCGCCAGGTTCAGGTCGTCGCCGATGGCCCGGTTGGTCAGGCCTTCGGCGATCAGGTCCAGGATGATGCGCTCCTGGCCGGTGAGGCCGGCGAGCCGGTTGTCACTCCGGGGGGTGTGGCCCGAGCGCAGTCTTTCCACGACCCGGCGCGCATCGGACGGGGCCAGCAGGACCTTGCCGGCGGCCACCTCCCGTACGGCCGTCTGAAGCTCCTTGCCGCGGATTCCCTTCAGCACATAGCCGGAGGCTCCCGACAGCACGGCATGGACGAGCGCTTCCTCGTCCGAGAAGGACGTGAGAATCAGGCAGGCGATGTTCTCGTCGCGCGAGCGCAGTTCGCGGCACACTTCGATGCCGCTGCCGTCGGGCAGCCGTACGTCCAGCACGGCGACATCAGGGGAGGTCTCGGGGATGCGCCTCAACGCGTCGGCGGCACTGTCCGTCTCGCCGATCACCTCGATGTCGTCTTCCGCCGAGAGCATCTCGTACACACCACGGCGGATCACCTCGTGATCATCGAGCAGGAAGACCGTGATTTGGGCGTTTTCTTCCATTTTTTCAGTCTCACATACTGGTCGGCGCTCTGCCCTTCCCGCACTCTGGAACTGCGGGATACCGTTCAGGGGTCTGAGAGGCCCGCGAGGCCGTGACCAGTGATGTCCCTGATTCTTCGGCTTCGTTGGATTTCCAAGCCGGTTAGTTGGAAATCCGAACAAAGTTGCAGGTCAGGGCTGCTTCATGCATGTATGGAGATCTGGGCATGGCTTCAGCGGGCCTCAACCGAGACATCAGTCACCGTTCGGTTACGTCCGTGCCGCACCCACCCCGTGCGCCGTACGGGACCGGGCGAGCCTCCCTCCGCCTCCCGGGCGGGGGACCCCCAGGCCACCGGCGACCCCGGAGG
>DATMEI010000200.1:0-6461 GCA_035556995.1 Streptomyces sp. | reverse complement strand
CCAGCACCACGCACGCGTTGCCGGTCACGACCACCGGGGCGACGACCGAGACCAGCCCGAGGAACGACGGCGGCGCCACGATGCCGACCACCCCGGTCGGCTCGGGCGAGGACAGGTTGAAGTACGGGCCGGCGACCGGGTTGGCGCCGCCGTAGACCTGGGCCACCTTGTCGGACCAGCCGGCGTACCAGACCCACCGGTCGATCGCTTCGTCCACTTCGGACAGTGACACGCCGAGGGCCACGAACTGGTCGCGGCGGCCCTCCAGCATCTCCGCCACCCGGTAGAGGATCTGGCCCCGGTTGTACGCGGTCGCGCCCGACCAGCCGCCGAACGCCTTGCGCGCGGCGACGACCGCGTCCCGTGCGTCCTTGCGGGACGACTGCGGTGCGTTGGCCAGCCAGCTGCCCTCGGAGTCGGTCACCTCGTACACCCGTCCGCTCTCGCTGCGCGGGAACTTGCCGCCGATGAAGAGCTTGTAGGTCTTCAGGACGTCGATCCGTGCCGGTGCGCGCGCCGTCGTCCGCTTCGCCTGCGCCGTCGCGGCCTTCGGCGTCTTCTTCGCCTTCACGGCCTTCGTTCCGGCTGTCCCGGTCGTCCCGGCTGTCCCGGTCTTCTCGGACTCGTCAGACATCGAGGTACGCCTCCAGACCGTGACGGCCGCCCTCGCGGCCGAAGCCCGACTCCTGGTAGCCGCCGAAGGGCGAAGTCGGATCGAACTTGTTGAACGTGTTCGCCCAGACGACGCCCGCCCGGAGCTTGCTCGCCATGGACAGGATGCGCGACCCCTTCTCCGTCCAGATGCCCGCCGAGAGGCCGTACGGCGTGTTGTTGGCCTTCGCCACGGCCTCGTCCGGCGTACGGAAGGTCAGCACGGACAGCACAGGACCGAAGATCTCCTCGCGGGCGATCCGGTGCGCCTGGCTCACGCCCGTGAAGAGTGTGGGCGCGAACCAGTAGCCGTTCTCGGGCAACTGGCAGGGCGCGGACCACCGTTCGGCGCCCTCGGCCTCGCCGGAGTCGGCCAGCGCCGTGATACGGGCCAGCTGCTCGGCGGAGTTGATGGCGCCCACGTCGGTGTTCTTGTCCATCGGGTCGCCGACGCGGAGCGTGCCCAGGCGCCGCTTCAGGGCGTCCAGCAGCTCGTCCTGCACCGACTCCTGCACCAGCAGCCGCGAGCCGGCACAGCAGACCTGGCCCTGGTTGAAGTAGATGCCGTTGACGATGCCTTCGACGGCCTGGTCGATCGGGGCGTCGTCGAAGACGATGTTGGCGCCCTTGCCGCCCAGTTCGAGGGTGAGCTTCTTGCGCGTACCCGCGACGGTACGGGCGATCTCCTTGCCCACGGCCGTCGAACCGGTGAAGGCCACCTTGTCGATGCCGGGGTGTGCGACCAGCTCGGCGCCCGGCGAGCCGTCGCCCGTAAGGATGTTGACGACGCCCTTGGGCAGGCCGGCCTGGCGGCACACGTCCGCGAAGAAGAGCGCGGAGAGCGGCGTCGTCTCGGCGGGCTTGAGCACCACGGTGTTCCCCGTGGCCAGTGCGGGGGCGATCTTCCAGGCGAGCATCAGCAGCGGGAAGTTCCAGGGGATGACCTGCCCGGCGACGCCGAGGGGCCGGGGGCTCAGCCCGAACCCGGCATGCTCCAGCTTGTCCGCCCAGCCCGCGTAGTAGAAGAAGTGCGCCGCGACCAGCGGCAGGTCGGCGTCCCGGGTCTCGCGGATCGGCTTGCCGTTGTCCAGGGTCTCCAGGACGGCCAGTTCACGGGCGCGTTCCTGGAGGATGCGGGCGATGCGGAAGATGTACTTCGCGCGCTCGGCACCCGGCAGGGCGGACCAGCCGGTGAAGGCGGTACGTGCCGCGCGTACCGCGTCCTCGACGTCCTCGGTGCCCGCCTGCGCGACTTCGGAGAGCACCTCCTCGGTGGCGGGCGAGACCGTCTTGAAGACCTTGCCGTCCGCCGCCTCGCGGAACTCGCCGTCGATGAACAGCCCGTAGGAGGGGGCGATGTCGACGAGCGCGCGGGACTCGGGCGCGGGTGCGTACTCGAAAATCTGGTCTGTCATCTCTGGCTCAGTCCACCGTCACGTAGTCGGGACCGGAGTAGCGGCCGGTGCTCAGCTTCTGGCGCTGCATCAGCAGGTCGTTGAGGAGGCTGGATGCGCCGAAGCGGAACCAGTCGGGGCTCAGCCAGTCCGGGCCGGCCGTCTCGTTGACCACCACCAGATAGCGCAGGGCGTCCTTGGCGTTGCGGATGCCGCCCGCGGGCTTCACACCGATCTGCGTGCCGGTGACGGTACGGAAGTCGCGTACGGCCTCCAGCATCAGCAGCGTGTTGGGCAGCGTGGCGTTCACGGCGACCTTGCCGGTCGAGGTCTTGATGAAGTCGGCGCCCGCGAGCATCGCCAGCCAGGAGGCGCGGCGGATGTTGTCGTACGTCGACAGCTCGCCGTTCTCGAAGATGACCTTCAGATGGGCGGGTTCTCCCTGCGTCCTCGCGCAGGCCTCCTTCACGGACTGGATCTCGTCGAAGACCTTTCCGTACCGCCCTGAGAGGAAGGCGCCGCGGTCGATCACCATGTCGATCTCGTCGGCGCCCGCGGCGACGGCCTCACGTGTGTCGGCCAGCTTGACCGACAGGGCCGCACGTCCGGACGGGAACGCGGTCGCGACGGAGGCGACCTTGATCCCGGTGCCGCCGCCTGCCGACAGTGCCTTCTTGGCTGTCGCCGCCATGTCGGAGTAGACGCAGATCGCGGCGACCTGGGGGGCGGTGCGGTCGCTCGGGTCGGGGTTGGCGCCCTTGGCACACAGGGACCGGACCTTGTCGGGGGTGTCGGCCCCTTCGAGGGTGGTCAGGTCGATCATCGAGATCGCCAGGTCGAGGGCGTACGCCTTCGCCGTGGTCTTGATCGAGCGTGTGCCGAGGGTCGCGGCGCGGGCTTCGAGTCCGACGGCGTCGACACCGGGCAGGCCGTGCAGATAGCGGCGCAACGCGGCGTCGGACGCGGTCACGTCCGCCAGTGCGGGTGCGGTGGAGGCAGAAGACATGGTCACAAGAGGAGCATATCTACACGCGTAGCTTGGTCGGTAGGGGCCAGCGCATCCGGGATGCGTGCGCGGCTGGATCTCCCGGCGCCGCGCACGGCCGTACGTTCCGTCCTGTCCAGCCGACGACCGGCGGATGCCGGCTGACGCCCTCGCATGGCCGGACACGGCGATGGGCGGGGGCGGAGCCGCGCAGCGGGCCCAGATCGATGCCGAGCCGCAATGTCCGTCATACGGACGGTCCGGCAGAATCAGGCCCCATGAGTAGCGAGTCCCGACCTGAGCGCCGGTCCGAGAAGGAGCGCCAGAGCGAATCCGCGACCGCGCCGGCGTCCGCGTCGGCGTCCGCATCCGAAGCAGGCGGCGGCACCGGCCGCGGCGGCGCCGGCAGCGCGTCCGGCCCTGCGCCGGATTCCGCGCCCCCCGAGACCTCCGCATCCTCCGCGGCTCCCGCGTACGCCGACCGCTGCTACCGCTCGCCGGCGGCCCTCGCCGGCGGTGTCCTGCTGCTCCTCCTGGCCGTCTGGCTCGGTACGGACGCTCTGCTCAACGGCACGAACCGCACGCGCCTGACCGCACTCGCCGGGCTGCTCCTCTTCGTGCCGCTCGTCGTCGCGTTCACGCTGCGGCCCGCCGTCTACGCGAACCCGCAGCGGATGCGCGTACGGAATCCGTTCCGGACCGTCACCGTCCCCTGGGGCACGGTGGAATCCGTACAGTCCGGCTACTCCAGCGAATTCATCGCCGACGGCACCAAGTACCAGCTGTGGTCGATCCCCGTCTCGCTGCGTGCCCGCAAGCGGGCCTCCCGGCAGGCCGAACGCGCTGAGCGGAACCCCTCCAAGAGCATCGGGCCTGCCCGCCCCGTGGGCCTGTTCGGGCTCGGCGGGGCGCCGGGGGGTGCCGACGACGGGACCGAGAGTCGCGCGCCTTCCGACCAGGCGATCGACGAACTGCGCGCTCTCGCACAGGACAACGGCGAAAGCGACGCGGCACAGGGCAGGGTCGTCGTCCGATGGGCCTACGAAATCCTGGGCCCCGCGCTGGCAGGCGGCATCGCCTTGGCGGTTGTTTTCGCGACGTCCTGAGATGAACGCCGGGGCCTGTGGTGTCTGTCCGAACGCAGCTCCACAGGGCTCACGAATTCCCATGCCGCGACGCCAGTCACGCCTGATTCCAGCCCTTCCGCCTCCCCGTCGAACGGAACGGATGCGAATTCGGCCTCCGCGTCTCCGAGGCGCTGTGCCCGAGCCGGTATTTCGACTGGGTCCTTGGACTCTCCAGGACGACGGACGGGGCAGCGGCCTCCACAGGCCATGAGGCCGGATCGATGTCCGGCAGGTCGATGACCACGCATGTGCCGCTCGGCCATCCGTGACCCGCTCCTCTCGGTGATCTCCGGATTCGATAGACCTCGTACGGGTGAAATCGCAATCGGTGAATCTCAATTGGCGAATCGATTCGCCAGTTGGGCGCAGAGCACTGCGCGGTCTTCGGAATTCGAATGCGTATTGTCATCAGAATCGAGTTCGCTTGTCCTGTTGCCATTCTGTGTGGAATCTGGTCGCATCGCCCGTTTTCGGGTGTCGGCCAAGCGGGCCGAGCAACGAGAAAGCGAGAGTTAAAAGTGAAGATCAGGAAATCTCTGGCGGTGCTGGGGGCGAGTGCCGCGCTGGCGCTCGGGTTCGGCGGAGTCATGGCGCCTGCTGCCCAGGCGCACTCCCCGTGGGACGAAGCCACCTACACGCAGACCAGCCTCAGTTCTGGTGCTGTGACCACCGGGACGGCTGTGGAGTCCCCCGGCGGCAGGTACGCCAGCCCGCCGGTCGGGGCCGCGTCGCTGCGCTGCTGGGACGCGTACATCTCGGGGCGGACGTTCGCCGTCTCCTGCTCGGGAGCGCGCTGGTACGTCTACACCGACTGCTCGAACAACAACCGCTACACCGTCGGTGCGTTGCGCGGCTCGAAGCGTGTGGCCATCCACTGCCCCGCCGGCACCCGTGCGGTGCGCGGCGGCGCGTATGGCTACTGAGCCGAAGGGTTCCTGAACCGCTGGGGCTTCGCGCACTGAGCGAGGCCCCAGCGGGTCTCTGCGGGCCGGGGCTGCGCCTCAGGCGCTGCCCCGGCCCCGCTTGTTCCCGTTCGCGGTCGACGACGCGGTACGCGCAGGGCAGGTGGCCAACGGCCACCTGGGGCGGGCGGAGGAGAAGAGGAAGCGCTGATGTCGGGCGTTGAGTCGCGGGACGCGTACGTGACGAAGACCGGCCAGGCGGCGGCACTTGCCGTCCACTTGGTGTGCCCGTACGCGCACGCAGCGTACGAGTCGCTCAGCGGATCGCGCGCCCCGGAGGGCCAAGGGGTGCCACACTTCGTGCAGTTGGTGGAGGGGGAACTCGATGACTGCTGTCGTCCTGCGGGTGGAGGCCACGGCGTGCGTGCCGGCCATGCTGCTGCGTCCATGGGAGGACGGAGACATCGCATCGCTGGTGGAGGCCTATCGGGACCCCGCACTGCGCCGGTGGACGAGCCGGCCCGTGGAGGACACCGAGGACGCCGTCAGGTGGCTGGAACTGCGGCGCAGCGGCTGGGCAGCCGGGGACCGGCTGAGCTTCGCGGTGCTGGAGGACAGGGCCGGCCATGACAGGGGCCGGCTCGTGGCCGATGTCGTACTCAAGAGAACGGATCCTGCCGGGCAGGCAGCCGAAGTCGGCTACTGGACCGCGGCGCACGCCCGCGGTCGTGGCGTGGCGCCGCGTGCGTTGGAGGCGCTGACGGCCTGGGCCTTCGAGACGTTCGCTGAAGAGGGCCTGCAGCGGCTGGAGTTGCTGCACCAGGTGGACAACGCCGCCTCGTGCCGCGTCGCCGAGAAGAGCGGCTTCACCTTCGCTGAGGTGCTGCCCCCTCACCCGCCGTCGTTTCCGGCCGAGGGGCATCGGCACACCAGGACGGTCCGTCAGGGCGCTGCTTCATAGCGGGTCGCCAGTGCCGACACGGCCTCGGCGATGGCCTGGCGCAGCTCGGGCGGGCCGAGTACTTCGGCCTCCGCGCCCAGGCGCAGCAGGTCGCCGACGGCTAGTCCGGGCGTTTCTGCTGCTCGATGTACTGGCGGATGATCGCCAACGGTGCTCCGCCAGACGACGCTGCGAAGTACGACGGCGACCACAGGTGCCTTGGGCTGGGCGGTGAAGAGGTCACGATCCTCAAGGCACTGCGCTCAGCGCGTCGTTGACCCTGGAAGGGGCGGCCGGCTCACCGGGTCCGCCGAGTTGGCCGCGTCAGACGCCTGCCGCTTCGCCGAGGTCGGCCTTCAGCGCCGCCAGCACCGAAGCCGCCCTGGTGCGGACGGCCGCGAGGGCCGCCTGGTCACGCACCGGCAGTACGACTTCCAGGTAGCACTTGAGCTTCGGCTCGGT
>DATMEI010000199.1:0-4827 GCA_035556995.1 Streptomyces sp. | reverse complement strand
CTCATCAGGCCATCAGGCAGCGCCCGTCGAAGCCCCGGCAGTGATCCAGGCGCGCCACGCCCGCCGCCTTGGAAGATCCGGTCCAGGTGATGGGTCAAGACCGTGGCGGCCGACTCCGGGCTGCGCTGGCCGACAAGGATGCTGGTGCCGAGTCCCGCGGACATGGCAAGCAGGCTGACTGCCTCCAACTGTGCGTTCACACGCGGCTGAAGCAGATTCGCCGCCTGTGCCTGCCGGAGGAGTCCGGTCAGGGTTTCCTCGGCGGCATCAGGATTCTTGATGAAGGGCTGGGCGGCGAGTGCCTGGTCGTTCACCGCGAGAACGGCGTACGAGGTGTAGAGGTGGTGGAAGGTGCGGCTCTCCTCGTCGACCGGCAACGCGGCCATCAGCAGCGCCTCGATCGTCGCGCGCGGCCCCGGGCTGTCCCCAATGGCCTGCACCCGCCTGGCGACCCGCTGTCCGAATCGTTCAGCCAGATGCTGCAGCCCGAAGAGCAGCAACTTCTCTTTCGTCTCGAAGTAGTACTGCACCAGCCGCAGTGACACACCTGCCTCCACTGCCACGTCGCGCATCCCCACGGCATGCAGCCCACGTCGGAAAGCGACCCGGACGAGCGCCTCGGCAATCTCGGTGCGCCGTTCTGCGTGGTCTACGCGCTTCGGCATCAGCCGCTTCCCCGTTCGTCGTTCTACTGGTTGGGGCCTTCCGCCCTCTTGATGATACAGCTGTACCAACGTCATGGTACGGTCGTATCATAAAGGCTCGCGATTCCGGAGGTGACCATGCCTGAGACCGTCGCCCGCGCCAGGGCTGGTGTAGGCCGCTACGTGAGCGATGCCTCGCGTGACCGCTACTTCGCGGCCTGCGATGCGGTCTACGCCCTTGGGGCACCTGCGCTCATGGAAAACGACGTGGAGACTTCCTTCGGCACCACGCACGTCTACCGGTACGGCCCGGCCGACCCGGCGGCCCAGTCCCGCACCCCCGTTGTCCTGCTGCACGGGGCGGGCTCCTGTTCCGCCATGTGGTACCCGAACACAGCCACCCTCAGCGCCGACCGCGCGGTCTACGCGATCGACACCCCAGGTGATCCGGGACGTAGCGTGCAGCGTGAGCCTGTCCACCAACCTGAACGCGCCGCACAGTGGCTGGACGAGGCGCTTGCCGGTCTCGGACTCGACCGCGTGCACCTTGTCGGCGCTTCATACGGCGGGTGGCTCGCCCTCAACCAATCTCACCGCAGACCGGGCCGCCTCGCCTCGGTCACACTGCTCGACCCCGGCGGCCTGGAGAAGGTGGGGCTGCGATTCTTCGTCTGGATCTTCGCCAGCTTCTTCGCGGCTATTGCGCCCAAGGCACTGCGCCCACGACTGGCAGCCTGGCTGGAGCAGCCAGTCCTCGTCGTCGCGGAGCTGCGCACGATGATCAGACTGGGCGTCCGCGCTTACCGGATTCGCCGCCCCGCCCCACTACCCCTGTCCGAGAGCGAACTGTCCACCATCCGCACCCCGCTCTGCCTGGTACTTGGCAAGCGCAGCCTCCTCGTGCACCCCCAGCGGCAAGCGGAGCGCATTCCGCGCCTGATACCGGGAAGCCGAGCCGAGATCATTTCGGACACCGGCCACGGGCCGCAGATCGACCACGCGGAGGAGGTCAACCGCCTGATGCTCAGCTTCCTGGACTCCGTCGAGTGACAACTGCCGGAGCCGATAGGCCAAGGAGCCGGCCCCGGCTCAAGTGCCCCTCCCCGTAGGCGAGTCCGTGCCGTGCCGCGACCTGCGTGGGGGCCGCCTGGCGGTCGGTGTCCCGTGCCTCCTACGATGCTGGTCATCACGGGGAGGGGTGGGACAGTGGCACAGCGTGCAGCGCGGCTGGAGAGCGGCATCGGCTGGGTGATCAGGAACCTGGATGTCGTCATCGCCGTCGGACTCGGCCTGACGATCGGGTTGTTGGACGTCTTCGGCGAAGTCGTCAGCGACGACGTCTCCTCGGGCGCCACCCTCCTGGTGCTGGGCGCACTGGCCGTCGGCTCGATGACCGAGCGCGTGCGCCGCAGGACCGACATCAAGGAGGTCTCCGCGGAGACCCAACGCGCCCTGGAAGACCTGGCGATGGTCCGATCGCTCTCGGGCAACGAGGTCGGCGAGGCGCTGACCAAGGCACGGGAGCAGACCAGCCGCTGGTTCTTCAAGGGCGGTACGGGCACCTATCTGCGGGCTGTGACGCTGCCCCGCTGCGTGGAGGCGGCGACCCGGCAGCGCACGCCCCTCACCGTCAAGATCGACATCATCAACCCCGCGAACGAGCAGACCTGTTCGGACTATGCGCGCTTCCGGCACACGTTCGCCCGTCAGCGGAACGTGGCCGCCGCCGACGCCTGGACCACGACCCGTACCCGTAAGGAGTCGTACGCCACCGTGCTCGCCGCCTGCTGGTTCAAGCAGCGGCTGGACACCCTGGACATCAGCGTGCATCTCTCCCTCGGCGTGCCGACTCTCCGCTTCGACCTGTCCGATTCCTGCCTTGTGATCACTCAGGACGACCCGAACCGCGTCAACCTTCTCGTGGCGAAGGACCAGCCGCTCTACGACTACTACGTCACCGAGCTGCACCAGAGCAGGGAGCAGGCGAAGAGGCTGGTTCTCCACGGCCTCCCGCCCCTGAGCGAGGAACCCACCGTCGACGAAGTACGGGCCGTTTTCGCCCACTTGGATCTGGAACTCCCTGCCGTCTTCACCGACAGGGACATCGGCGAGATCATTGACAAGGCACTGCACGCCGAGGACCCATACCGGAGGTGAGACCCCCTCGGGCACCCATGGACTACGACCAGCTCGAACATGCGCTCCGGGAGGGCGGGACTCCGGACGATCCGCGCGAGGCGGTCGCGGACGTCCTGGAGGAGATCGCCTCCGGCAAACGGGAGTTACGGGCCGTCAGGCATCCCCTCGGCTTTCTGTGCCTGCCTCTCGTACGCGACGGTGAACGCGGCGTCTGCGTGCACCTCTTCGAGGACGGCACCGGCGCCGGCACGCCCGAGGCGGCCCAGATGCACGCCCACAGCTGGGAGTTGCGCAGCCATGTCCTCTACGGCCGTGTGGCCAACGTTCCCGTGCGGATAAGGGACCAGGCGGCCGAACCCACCCACCGCGTCTTCGAGGTGCACAGCGACCCGGCCGGTGTCGACGAACTGCGTCCCACCCCGCGGCTGGTGCGGTGCGAGCGCGGCCCCGAGCAGACGAGTCGCAGCGGGGAGACGTACGCGCTTCCGCCCGGCGAGTTCCACTCCACCGTCGTCGCACAGGGCGAGCCCGCGGCGACCCTGGTCCTGGGCAGGTCGCTGCCCGGGCACACCGACCTCATTCTCGGACCGGTGCACGGCCGGGGCCACCGCACGGTGCGCCGGCTGTGCGAGAGCGGACATACCGAACGGACCGTGCGTACAGCGCTCAGGAGGGTCCATGAGGAACAAGTCGAGTGACGCGGGCGCGGGTTCGGGTTCACGCGCCGGTTCGGACGCGGAGGCCGACGGTGACACGTACGCCTACGAGCAGGAGGTGGCCGTCGCGGCGGCCGAGGAGGCCGGGGCGATGCTGCGTGAGCGGTTCCGGCAGGCTCACACGGTGGGCAGCAAGGGCGGGGACGGCGACGTCGTCACCGACCTCGATCTGACCGCGGAGAAGCTCATCCTCGCCCGGCTGCAGACTCACTTCCCGCATGAGCGGATCCTGTCCGAGGAAGCCGGTCTCTTCGATGCCGTCGGCCGACGCACGTGGCTGGTCGACCCGTTGGACGGCAGCAACAACGTGGCGATAGGGCTGACGGCGTACGCGGTGGGGATCGGCCTCTGCGTCGAGGGCGCTCCCGTGGTGGGAGTCGTGCACGAACCCGTGACCGGCCGCACGTGGCGCGCCGCGCTCAGGCAGGGCGCCTACTGCGGTTCGGCCGGACTCACGGGCCCGGCAGGGAACGTACCGCCGTCCGGTCCTGTCGTCGCCTGGACGCAGGGGCATGCCGTGAGCCGTGCCGATGCGACCGCGAGGGCGCTGCGGGGGGCGCTCGAACTGCGCTCGCGGCGTGTACTCCAGCTGTGGGCACCCCTGTTGGGGTGGAGCATGCTGGCACGCGGAGCCATCGACGGCTTCGTCGGCTACTGCGCGGAGGCCGTCGACTTCCCGGCGGGGGCGCTGCTGGCGTCCGAGGCGGGCGTCGAGTTCCGTACGCTCGCGGGCGGGCCCTTCCAAGTGAGCTTCACCGGGCCGGATTCGGAGCGGAGTTTCGTCGCGGCACGCGGGGAGATGCTGCCGTTTCTGCTGGATCTGGTCGCAGCGGCCACGCCGGACGCGCATACCTGAACCGGCCTAGGACAGCGCATCGGAACAGCGCCTCTGACGACGTCTCAGGCGCTGCCTCACACGACGGCCAGTACCGCCGTCGCCGCCAGCGTCGCCGTCACGGACAGGACCAGGCCCGTGCCCATGAAGCGCCCCAAGGGGATGCTCGTGCCGTGCCAGCGGCAGCGCTCGAACCACAGCAGGGTCGCCAGTGACGCCCAAGGCGTGATCAGGGGGCCCACGTTGGTGCCGATGAGCAACGCCAGCAGCTGGTCCTGGTTGCCGAACGGGACTGCGGCTTCCCCCGCCATGTAGACGGGAAGGTTGTTGAGCACGTTGGAGAGTCCGGCGCCGACGCCTGCCGAGCGGAGCATGCCGAGCAGACCGCCGTCGGGGCCGATCGCCGAAGTCAGCAGGTGGTGCAGGCCGTTGATGTTCACTGTCTCCACGACCAGGAACATCCCCGGTACCAGGACCAGCAGCCGCCACGGGA
>DATMEI010000198.1:0-5378 GCA_035556995.1 Streptomyces sp. | reverse complement strand
AGCCTGCCGATGGAGCGCTACTACTTCCTCACCGCGAACCTCTACAAGTTCGACCAGTGGATCGTCCGGCCGTGGGTCCTGGTCCTCCTTGCCGTGCTCGTCGTGCCGACCGTCTTCTCGCTGGTGAAGAAGATCCGCTCTCGCCGCGACCCCGACGGGACGGCCCTTCCGGAGGACGAGGCAGGAGAAGGAGGAGAGGGACCGGAGCCCCCGCGGATCTGGAGCATCCTGGTACCTGCCGTGTTCCTGCTGGTCTTCGTCGCGGCGTTCGTGATCTCCCGCGGGTACAGCAGCCAGGCCAGGCTCGTACCGGGGCTCGTGACGGCGGTCGGGGCGGCGATGGCTCTCGGCGCGCTGGTGGCCGGCATCCGTGCGCGCCGCCGGGCGGAGGTGCAGGAGCCGTCCCAGCGGGAGGCGTGGTCGGTCGAATGGCGTGCCGTGCTGCGGTCGTTCGCGTGGCTGGCCGGGTTCGTCGTGCTCACGTACGTCCTCGGTGTACTGCTCGCGGCGCTCGTCTTCCTGCCCCTGTTCCTGCGGCTCGTGGCCGAGATGCGCTGGCGCGGCATCGCCGTCTACACGGCTTGTACGGTCGCGGCGCTGGCCGCCCTGGCGACCCTGGCGGACGTCGCGTTGCCGATCGGTTACCTCACGCCGGTCGGATTGCTGTGAGCGAGCCGGCCGCGTCCCCCGCTTCCCCTCACCGCGCGGCCGTCGGCCTGCTCGCGGGGGCTGCCGGAGGGCTGTTGCTCATGTGGCTGCGGGTGCCGGCCGGAGGGCTGGTGGGTGCCGTGCTCGGCAGTGCGGCAGCGGGCAGCCTGGTGAAGGCGCAGCCGCACCCGCTCCAACGCGGGGTGCGCACGGCAGGGTTGGTGCTGATCGGTTGTGTGTCGGCCGCACGGCTGGACCGGGAGAGCTTCGAACTGCTGGGCCGGGTCGCTCTTCCCGTCCTGGCGGCTGTGGTGCTGCTCCTGGTTCTCAACGGGGTTCTTGCACGCTGGCTGGTGAAACGCCATCAACTCGACCCGGCCACAGCGGTTCTCGCCTGTGCGCCGGGCGGGCTCAGTGAGCTGTCCGTACTCGCGGTCGACGAAGGCGCGGACGTCGGGACCGTCACCGTCATCCATCTTCTCCGCGTGCTGCTCGTGGTCCTGGTGGTGCTGCCGGGGCTCGTCTTCGTCCTGGGCAGGTTGCCGTGACGAGCGCGGGCCCGGTGCTGCTTCTCGGACTCGCCTGTGCCGGGGCGGCTCTCGGCCGGATGCTGCGGCTGCCGATGTGGCCGATCACCGGGGCGATCCTGGGGGCCGCGACCGCTCCGTTGCTGGGGCTCGGACTCGACGGCGGCGCACCGCCCGGCTGGTGGTCGGCCGCCGGCCAGCTCCTGGTCGGTTCCGGTGTGGGTTCCATGGTGGGGCAGAACTTCTTCGCCTCCGTACGGCGCGTCAGCGTGCCCGGGGCGGGCGTGGTCCTCCCGATCGTCGCCGTGGGAGGCGGCGCGGGGGTGATCCTCGCTGTCACCGGACTCCTCGCGCCCACACCGGCGCTGCTGGGATCCGTCCCCGGGGGAGTCGGCGAGATGGTCGCGGCGACCGCAGGGCTGGGCGGGGACAGCGGCCTGGTCGCGGGGATGCACCTGATCCGGCTTGTCGTCGTGCTGTCGGCGCTGCCGTGGATGCTGCGCCGGGCCCGCCGCCTGTACGGGCGGGAGGGATGACCGTGTCAGCCTCCGAGGAGTACGGCGAGCCGGATCTCGCGGGCCCTGCGCATGTGGGCCCTGGCCCCTTCTTCGGCGGCCTCGCCGTTCCGTTCCTTCACCGCACGGGCGACGGCGTCGTGCTCGGCGAGGACCTCGTCGGCGCGGCCGGGGTGCATCAGGGTCGTCGCCGGAAGCCGTCGTACGGCGTGCTCGACCTGGTTGAGGAACCTCTCCAGGTACGGGTTGGCCGCGCCGGTCCGCAGAGCACGGTGCCACTCGAGGTTCAGCTTGGACAGCTCACCGGGCTCCCCGCGCTCGGCGGCCTTCCGCAGACGGGAGTTGATCTCGTCGAGCTGGTCGACCAGCCCCTCCGGACAGCGCACGGCTGCCAGCCGGGCTGCGAGTCCTTCGAGGTCCTCGCGGACGACGTAGAGAGCGAGCACGTCTTCCAGGGACAGGGAAGCGACCATCGCGCCGTGATGGGCGGTCTTGATCACCAGACCCTCGTCGGCCAGTCGCTTCAAGGCCTCGCGGATCGGCGTCCGGCTCACCTTGAAGGTGGTCGCCAGCTCGCTCTCGCGCAGCCAAGTGGAGGGAGAGAGAACGCCGTCGAGGATCGCTTCACGCATCGCGCCCGTGACGTCGTCGGTCGTGTGACCGCGCACAGCCCCCTGGTGCAGGTAGGCGCGAAGGCGCTCTGCCGACTCCTCTGACTGGCCGTCGATGCCGTTGGTCGTTGGTGCTTTGTCCTCCTGCACGGAGGAACCGTACGGGAGTGGTCAGATCGTCCGCAAGTTGAGTACAATCCAAAACCAATTGCATGCAATGTGGATGCGAGAGGAAGTGTGCGCATGGCAAGTCGGCGAGTCATCGTCATCGGAGCCGGCAATGCGGCGCTGTGCGCGGCGCTGGCCGCGAGGGAGCAGGGCGCCGAGGTCCTGGTTCTGGAGAGGGCGCCGAAGAAGCTGCGCGGCGGCAACACCGCATTCACCGCGGGTGCGATGCGGGTCGTCTACTCGGGCGTCGAGGACCTGCGGAGACTGATACCGGACCTGACCCCCGAGGAGATCGACAACACCGACTTCGGGAGCTACACCGCCGAGGCGTATCTCGACGACCTCGCCCGCGTCACCGAATACCGCACCGACCCCGAACTCGCCTCCACGCTGGTGGAGAACAGCCTGCCGACCCTGCTGTGGATGTCGGAGAAGGGCGTGCGCTTCGTCCCGATCTACGGGCGGCAGGCATTCAAGGTGGACGGCCGCTTCACCTTCTGGGGAGGCCTGACCGTCGAGGCCTCCGGTGGCGGAATGGGTCTCGTGGAAGGGCTGACCCGGGCCGCAGAACGGGCGGGCATCCAGGTCGAGTACGGGGCTCGCGCGCTCGAACTCCTCCAGGACGACGCCGGTGTACGGGGGGTGAGGCTGCGTCAGGCCGGAGCGACCCGCGAGGAGCACGCCGACGCGGTCGTGCTCGCCAGCGGGGGCTTCCAGTCCAGCGCCGAGATGCGGGCACGCTACCTCGGCCCGGGATGGGACCTGGCCAAGGTGCGGGGAACGAAATACAACACCGGTGACGGCCTGCAGATGGCGCTGCGCGCCGGGGCGAGCCCGGCGGGAAACTGGTCCGGCTGCCACGCCGTCGGCTGGGACCGCAACGCCCCCGAGTTCGGTGACCTGGCGGTCGGCGACCACTTCCAGAAGCACAGCTACCCGTGGGGCGTCATGGTCAACGCCCACGGCAGGCGGTTCGTGGACGAGGGCGCCGACTTCCGCAACTACACCTACGCCAAGTACGGGCGCGTGATCCTTGAGCAGCCGGGCCAGTTCGCCTGGCAGGTCTTCGACCAGAAGGTCACACATCTCCTCCGTGACGAGTACCGGATCCGCCAGATCACCAAGGTGAGCGCGCCGACGCTGACGAAGCTGGCCGAGAAGATGGACGGAGTGGATCCCGCCGGCTTCCTCGCGGAGATCGAGGCCTACAACGCCGCCGTCGACACCGGCACGACCTTCAATCCGAACGTCAAGGACGGCCGGGGGACGAGCGGCCTCGCCGTCGACAAGACCAACTGGGCCAACACCGTGGACGAGGGACCCTTCGAGGCGTACGCGGTGACCTGCGGCATCACCTTCACCTTCGGGGGCGTCCGCATCGATCCGGAAAGCGCACAGGTCCTCGACACCGACATGGACCCGATCCCCGGCCTCTTCGCCGCCGGTGAACTGGTCGGCGGGCTCTTCTACTTCAACTATCCGGGGGGCACCGGTCTGACGAACGGTTCGGTGTTCGGGCGGATCGCGGGCGCCGCCGCCGGCCGGAAGGGGTGAGGGCGATGCCGTCAGGACAGGAGCCGGAGCCCGAGCCGCTGGACCTCGTGGTGATCCCCGGGGACGGCATCGGGCCGGAGCTGGTGGACAGCGCCCTGCAGGTGCTGGAGCGGGTGGCCGCCCTGGAGGGCTTCCAGTACCGCATCACCACGATCGACGCCGGCGCCGGCGCGTACCGCAGCACCGGGCGGGCACTGCCGGCGGACGCGCTCGGACGGCTGCGCGCGGCCGACGGCGTGCTCAAAGGCCCGGTGGGTCTCCCCGACGTGCGTCATCCGGACGGAACCGAGGCCGGGCTGCTCGGCGGGCTCCTCCGGCTGGGACTGGACACCTTCGCCAACGTCCGGCCCATGAGGCTGCTTCCCGGCATCGCCGGCGCCACGCGGCATCGCGCGGGCGAGATCGACTACGTGATCGTCCGTGAGAACACCGAGGGGCTGTACCTCTCGCGAGGAGCTGGCGCGGCCACGCCGCACGCCGCCGCGGACCAGCTGATGGTCACCCGCGTGGGCACCGAGCGCGTCGTGCGCTACGCGTTCGATCTGGCGCGTGGACGCTCGGGCGCCGCCGACGACGGTGCCTGCCGGGTCACCTGTGTGGACAAGAGCAACGTGCTGCGCAGCTACGCCCTCTTCCGCCGGGTGTTCGACGAAGTGGCCGAGAACTACCCGGACGTCGAGACCGAACACCTCTACGCCGACGCGGCGGCCCACGACCTCGTCGCCCGTCCGCAGAGCTTCGACGTGCTGGTCATGGAGAACTTCCTCGGAGACGTTCTGAGCGACCTCGGCGCCGCCACCGTCGGAGGTCTCGGCATGTGCGGCTCCCTCAACGTCGGTGCTGAGGCGGCGTACGCGGAGCCGGTGCACGGCAGCGCCCCGGACATCGCGGGGCGGGGGCTGGCCAACCCGGTCTCGCAGATCCTGAGCCTCGCGCTGCTGCTGGACCACGCAGCCAGACCCTCGGCGGGCGACGGCGTCAGGCGTGCTGTCGAGTCCGCGCTCTCCGGCGGCGGCATCGACTTGAGCGAACGGGGACAACCCGTACACGGAACGCAGTCGGTCACGTCAGCCGTGTGCGAGGCCCTGAGGCCCTGAGACCGTGAGGCCGTGACCGTGAGCGGCGCGGCTCAGGAGCGTGAGGTGCTGGTTTCTCCGGGTCGCCGCGGGCACCCGGCAGGAGGAGGCCTGGCCGGGCGCGGGGACGTCCGGCCAGGGGAAACCGTTGATTCGATGCCCGGGCCCGGGAGATACCCCCGCGGGTGCACGGTTTCGGGAAGGAGCCGCAGTCGTGTACTTCGTCGACGCCCTGGAGATCCAAGGGCTGGGCAACCGCAGCTATCTCGCCGGCGGGCC
>DATMEI010000197.1:0-2255 GCA_035556995.1 Streptomyces sp. | reverse complement strand
GGTGAACCCCGTGACGCCCACCAGCTTGGGGTCCTTCTTGGCATCCTTGATGACTTCCTTCGCCTGCTGCTCGGCGTTCTCGTACTGAACTCCCGCGTCGTACGGCTTGATTCGTACCCAGACGCCGTTGTCGTTCCTGGGTGCGGACTCGTTCAGCGATTTGAGGGCCAGAGCCACACCGCGCAGGTCGGGAACCGCACCGCCGGCACGCAGTTCGTTCTCGTTCTTCGGCGGTGTCGAGTGGATGAGTGCGATCGTCACGGTCCGGTCGGGGTCGCCTTGCTGTTCGGCTTCCTTGCTCCATTCGTTGATCTTCGAGAGCGCGTCCTTGTACTGCGCCTGAGCACTGTCGTGGCCCTGCCGGCCCTGCCGGATCTTGTGGGAGGCGACAAGGCAGTCGGTGTTCTCTCCCCCCGGCGGCGTCGGCAGCGGGAGGAACGAGAGGCCACCCGCCAGCCACGCGGCCACCACGAGGGCCACGCCCTCCAGGAACAGCTCCGGACGTGGACGGACGCGCAGCCAGGGCTTCCAGACCGGACGCACCACCTTGGTGTGTCCGCTGGGCTCCCCGGGAGTGACGTGGACGGAAGCCAGTGCCTCCCTCCTGGCCCCTGCCAGCTTCCTGCCCGCCTCAGCCAAGGTCGGCGATCCCGGCTGTGTGCCGGGGTCCCGCGGCAGTGCGGCGACCGTGACCGTGGCCGGGTTGGGGCAGACCCTGAGCCTCTCGTCGTACAGCGAGATGAAGCTGCTGACGACGTCCGCGCCGCTTCCGCTGCCGTCCACAAGAAGGGCGTGGCGTGAACGCCGGCGGCGCCGTCCCGGATGCAGCAGCCCCTGACGCGCCTGGCCGTACAGGTCGATCATGAGCGCGGTGAGGAGCAGCCCGTCCCATGCGTCCCCGCCGGCACGGCGCACTTCGTCGAACCGCGTCAGTGCCGATTCGAGTGTCTGCTCACCCCTGTAGTCGTCGGGCCAGAGGGGGCGGTAGCGGCGGCCGAAGCCGAGGTGCAACCGCCAGCGCCACTCCCAGCACTTCCGGCGTAAGGGAGCCGCCGCCCTCAGAACTGATTCCAGCGGGACGGTCAGAGGCCCCGCGTTGAACGTGACGCCCCCGTTCGCCTCGGAGGTCACGGCCCGTCGGTTTCGGAGCCTGGCGTACACCTGCTCCAGCGACGGTGCTCCTTGCTCATCGGTGACGCTGTGGACCAAGTCGTAGACGGGCAGCCGGAGTTTGCCCATCTCCGGAGGGGTGTTCTTCCGGAGCTGCTCGGCGATCTGCTCGATCAGCCGGGTACGGGTGCCGTCCCGCCCTTCGACGTAGGCGTAGGGGGTGCACGGCACCAACCTGCCCATGGTCGAGGAGCGTTGCAGACCTTCCTCCAGCGCCTTGAGGGCCTGAAGCGAGGTCTCGGGGCCGGTACGGAGCACGGTGGGCGGATGCTTGGGTACGCGCTTCGTCAGCCGGGACCGGGTACGCACCGCGGCGCGCCAGGCCTCCACGAACTCGTTCCGGCCGTCCCATCCAGGAAATTCCGGCATCTTCGCCTCCCCCGTCATCAACACGCGTCGCGCCGCAGCCCGCGCTCGCCCACGACTGATGAACCGTCAATTTCATTGCTCAGTACAGGAGTTGTACCGCACTGGCCCCAACGATGCACTCGGTTACGAGGGGATACCAGGGGGTGAAGACGGACGATCGCACGGCGACTGCCCCAAGAGCCGCTTCAGGGCGGTGCGTTCAAGCGACCGACGAACGAGGTGCCGGTGAAACGGCGGACTGCGGTCGTCAGGCCGACAGCGCGTCGGGCGTGGGGGCCTCGGTCGTGGGGGCGTCGGACGTGGGGGCTGCGGGCCGGGTGAGCGCGCGGTACTCGACGCTGAGTTCCGATGCGGTGGTCAGGGCCGTCAGGATCCGCGTCATCGCCTCGGCGTCGTCCTCTGTGGCGCTCAGGCGGCGGCCCCACGCCGCGACGCCGTCGTCACCGGCGTCCTGGCCCGCCTGGGCGATGGTCCTGGCGCAGCGGTACAGGACGACGCTGCCGGCGGTGCCGGCATGGATGGCGGCTTCGAGCGCGTGCGGGAGGGCGGCGCCGGGATCGGCGCACAGCTGGTGATAGATCTCTTCGAGACGGGCCTCGCGCCAGCCGGCGTCCTTCCAGAGGCCGTCGGCCTCGAGTGAGGGTTCCAGGGCCAGCCGCTTGTCCCGGTGGGCTTGGGCGAGCCGGGTGTGCTGCTGCTGCCAGCGCATCGGGGAC
>DATMEI010000196.1:0-12303 GCA_035556995.1 Streptomyces sp. | reverse complement strand
AGCGCGACGCCAGGGTGCCCGCCTGGAGCTACCACATCACCTCCTCCTGCAGCGGCTACGAGGGCGCGATCCGCCAGGGTGCCAACTTCTGGGGCAGCGGCACCGAGACGTCAGGCAGCGGCACGCCGGTGGAGTGCACCGGCGGCTACGTAGAGGGCTGCGGTGGCGGCAACGTCGTCGGGTGCAACTGGGGACAGGGGCAGCGGATCATGCTGTCCACCATGGTGAGCGACTTCGGCCTGCTCTCCGCGCACGAGTTCGGGCACAACTGGTACGGACACTCCGACCCGGGATGCGCGAACTGGGGGAGCGCCTACGAAGTGATGCGACCGACTATGTGCTGAAGCTGCATGCACAGGGGCGGGCCGGGCGCGCAAGCGTCCGGCCCGTCTTGTCGGTCCGCCGCCAACTCGCTTGCGACGCAACGGAATTGCTGACTGCGGGCCTTACCCGTTATGGCATCCTTGCCCTTCACGCACGTTTCGCGCCGGGGGGTGTCCATGGACACGCGCACGACGTCGCCCTCGGGGAGCGGCGAGGAGGAGCCGGAGAGCTCCGGGCCCTAAAGCTCCGAGAGGTCCGAGAACTCCGAATTCGGAAGCTCCGAGTCCGGAAGCTCCGAGGACAAGCGCTATCTGCGCACCCTCTTCGCCGTCTATGCCGCGCTGCTCGTCACCGCGTTCTCACACGCCCCGAGGATCGCGCAGGCCGATGGGGAGGCTGGCTGTGCGGCGGGAGGCGGCCGGGGACGTTCACCGCGTCCGCTGACTCCGCGCTGTGGGTGCCATCCGATCCGCCAGCTCCTGCCGGGAGTTGATGCCGAGTTTCCGTATCGCTCGCGCTATGTGCTGCTCCACCGTGCGCGGCGAAAGGTGAAGAGTGGCCGCGATCTCGCGGTTCGTGAGCCCGGTGGCGGCCAGTTCGGCGACCTCCCCCTCGCGCGGGGACATCCGCTCCTTGTATCCGGGCCGCCCCGGAGGGCGCCGCCGCGCCGCGGGATGATGGGTACGCAGAGTCGCCCGTACGCGGGCCGCGTCCCAGACGGCACCGAGAGCGGTCAACTGCTCCACACAGCCGGTGAGTTCCTGTACGGAATCCTCCACGCAGCTGCCCAGAAGCAGTGCGCAGCGGCCCGCGCCCTCGGTCATCAGCGCACGGGCATAGGGGTGGGGCAGCCGGGCGTATGCCGCGCCCGCTTCCCGGAACAGGCCCGTGGCCTCTGCGAGTTCACCGTCCGCCTCGGCCAGCGCGGCCCGGCACCACAGCAGAGCAGCGGTGGCCGAGGGGGCGTCGCGGCCGGAGAGGCCCGCTGCGAACTCGTCGGCCGTCTGCTGCGCCAACTGGATCTGCCCCGCGCTGATATGGGCCTCGACCGCCCACGGGGCGAGTTCGGCACCCCAGACCCACACTCCCTTTCTGGCGAGCCACTCCCACGCCGAAGTGGCCGCCGCCGCAGCGGAGTCGACGTCCTGCCGGGCCAGGAGAAGCCGGATGTGGGCGCCGGCCGCCGTGGCGGCGACAGGGGCTTCGCAGGCCTCGGCCGGCGGGGGGCCGCCCCGGGGCAGCCAGTTCTGCGCGCTTGCCCATTCGCCCTTCGCCAGGGCCAGCAGGGCCAGGACACCTCGGGCGTCACTCGCTATGCCGTCCTCGGCGACGAGTCCCGTGCAGCGTTCCGCGAGTCCGTCCCAGCGGCCCGTCAGCCAGTCGCGGAAGAGAGCAGTGCCGCGTCCCACCCGTTCGAGGAACGGAGCGCCGCTGCGTACGGCCAACTGGACGCCCTCTGCGAGGAGTTGATCGGCACGTTCGTAGTGGCCGAGGTACACCGCGCCGTTCGCCGTGTTGCACAGGGCCCGCGCGACCTGCTGGCGTTCGGCGCGTCCGGGGCTGCTCCGGGGGAGACGTTCCACAAGCTGCCAGGCCTCGGGGTCACCGGAGTTCATGAGTACGGTCGCCCGGCAGGCGGCTACCACCGTGCGTGCTGTGCGGTCCCGCGACGCGCACGCCGCCTCCTCCGCGCGCCGGAGCCAGCCGAGGTTCTCGGAGAGGGAAGCACCGGGGAAGAACGGGTTCGCCAGTGCCGCCATCGCCAGCGCGGCCAGCGCGGGATGTCCGTCCAACTCGGCGGCGGCACGGCGCAGTTCCGTACGCCCCTCGTCGAAGCATCTCTTCTGGTTGTGCAGCAGCAGTCCGAGTTCCAGCCGTATCTCGCCCCTGGCCGCGGCGGGCAGCGTCGGATCCTCGACGATCCTGCGCAGCACCTGGGCTGTCCCGTCGGAGCGCAGTCCGAGCATGGCGCCGCGGGCCAGCGTCAGCGCCAACTGCCCGCGCTTTCCGGGGGGTATGCCGCCGACGCCCAGCGCCTGTTCCAGCAGCGCGACAGCGGCAGCGTCCTCACTTACTGTGCCGTCGCCGTCGGCGAGGTGTTCCGCGGCGCGCAGCCAGTCCTCCGTACGGCCGCCGCTGCGCCAGTGGCGGGCGATGTGCGCCCACGGCACCGGCTTGCGGCCCGCGAGCATCGCCGCGGCCCTGTGGTGCAGTTGCTCCCGCACGGGCCCGGGCAGCTCGTTGCAGACGACCGAGGCCTCCATGGGAACGGCGAAGCCGTACCGGCCTTCCTCCGTCTCCCGCAGGGCGGAGCACTCCAGTGCGGCGATCAGCGCCGCACGGCCGTCTTCCTCGCCGAGCCCCGCGACGGCGGCCAGATCCCGCGCGTCGGCTGCCTCGCCCAGGACCGCCGCGGCCCACACGACGGGGCGGTACCCCTCGGGCAGAGCGGTCGTCCTGTCGAGCACCAACTCGGCCAGGCGTACCGGCACTCCGGCTGTGTCCACGTCCCCGGCTGTGAAGTGCTTGCGGTCACTGCCCGCGTCCCGCAGCATCCGCAGCACGTCGACGAGCACCTGCGGTATCCCACCGGAGCGCTGACGCAGCCGCGCGACGAACTCCTGCGTGCAGCGTTCCGGCCCCAGCAGTCGGCCGGCGGCGGTGCGCACCTGCTGCTCGTCCAGTGGCTCCAGCACCAGCCGCGTCACCGACAGCCGCGCCGGGTAGTCCACCGCCAGGCCCAACGGCAGCCCGGTCCGGGCCAGTTGCCCGGGGCGGTAGGTCAGCACCGCCGCGAACCGTGCGGGCGGCTCGGCCAGCAGGTCGCGCAGCAGCCCGAGGCTGTGGCCGTCCGCGTGGTGTACGTCGTCAGCGACGAGAAGGACAGGACGCACCGAGGCGAGCGACGATTCGAGGGCCGGGTACGCAGCCGCCTCCGCCGGGACAGCGCAGCTACCCGTCGGCGGGGCGGGGGTGACCGGATCGGCCACCACGAGCCCGCCGGAGGCCTGGAATGTGACGGCCAGCCGCGTCACGGCTTGCGCCTGCGGCAGCTGAAGGACGTGTTGCACCAGCGTGCTCTTGCCCATGCCCGCCTCGCCCGGGACCAGCAGCAGCGCAGGCTCCTGCCCGGCGCCGGCCAGCGCGCACGTCAGTCGCCGCTCCCACGCCCGTTCGTACACGACAGGCCGCTCCTCGCAGTCGTCAGAACTCCTCGGCGTACCGGGCCGTCCGAAGGAAACGCGTATGCCACCGACTGCCGGTGTCCGCTATGTATCACGTATCGGAATGCATGGACAGAGATCGCAACTGCGCTGCCGCCCGGGGCACTTCGGGAGCCGCACTCTGCGGCCGGTTCAGCCCTGAGGGCGTGTTCGGGTGACCCCTGGGGATGGCCCGCAGATTCCCCCGGGGCACGCTCGTGGTCCGTTGATCTGCGGCCCGGCGGCTGCCAGGTTCGAGTACGGACGGTCACGGAATCGATGTGGAGGGAGCCGGTGGTGAGCGATGTCTGACGAGCCGGGTGTGTGGGAGGTGCGGCTGGGCATCTACGCGACCCGGCAGCAGGCCGAGGAAGTCAAGGAGGGCATCACCAGGCTGCTCTGCCCGGACCCGGACCACGCACCGCCGTGTCCCGTCCCGTGGACGGTCTCCCTCATCGACATGGCGAATCCCGAAGACGGCGGCGACGGGGACGGCGACGCCTACCCGGAGCTGGTCGAGCAGGCCCGGACCGAGAACCGCCTGCCCCGCACGTAACGTCTCGGGCTGCCGCGCACCGCCTCTCTTCTCCTCCTCCAACTGGACGCCGACAGGCGCCAGTTCGATCCGGCCCCGGCCCGATCACACGCCCCGGCGAGATCACTCTGCGGGGCGAGGGATACGTGGCAAGAGCATCTGCCGGGACTCTGTCCGCTTCTCCCTTTATCAGCTGGATCAAAGTGACATTTCGTACCGGCCTCCTTTTTCGAGTCCGAAACAGAGTCTTGCGCGGACGGGTGGGACCGCCGAATACTCCACTTCAGCGCGCTTGTCAGGGACACGGCGGCACTTCCGCCGTGCCGCTGACCGCGCCTCTAGGCCCCATACCCCAAGGGGCCCCCGTTCTCCAACTGGAGGAAATCAGTGAGGATCACGCGCACTACCCCCCATCGCACCCTTGCGAGACGCGTGCGGCTCATAGCAGTGACGACCGGCCTCGCAACCGCGGCAGCAATCGCCCTCCCGGCGAGCGGCGCCACGGCAGCCGAGCCGGCTCCGACGAAGTTCAGTGCCGCGGCGCTCAGCGACGCGTCCGACGCGCTGAGCACCGCCCACGTGGGCGGCGCCGCCTGGTACACCGACACGAAGGCCGACAAGGTCGTCGTCACGGTCGACAGCACGGTCTCCAAGGCCGACCTCGCGAAGATCAAGAAGGAAGCGGGCCGTAACGCCGGCGCCCTCGAAATCAATCGCACCTCCGGCAAGTTCACCAAGTACATAGCCGGCGGTGAGGCCATCACCACGGGCGGCGCCCGTTGCTCGCTCGGCTTCAACGTGCAGGACGGCGCCGGGACCAAGTTCGCCCTGACCGCCGGTCACTGCACCAACATCGGCAGCTCCTGGTCCATCGGCACCACGGTCGGCAGCAGCTTCCCCGGCAACGACTACGGCCTCATCCAGCACTCCGACCCGGGTGAGGCGGACGGACGTGTCTCCCTCTACAACGGCTCCTACCAGGAGATCACCGGCGCCGGGGACGCCTCCGTCGGCCAGTCCGTCCAGCGCAGCGGCAGCACCACCGGGCTGCACGGCGGCAGCGTGACAGGTCTGAACGCCACCGTCGACTACGGCCCTGACGGCATCGTCGAAGGCATGATCCAGACCAACGTCTGCGCCGAGCCCGGCGACAGCGGCGGCGCGCTCTTCGCCGGTGAGACCGCCCTCGGCCTGACCTCCGGCGGCAGCGGCAACTGCTCCTCCGGTGGCGTGACCTTCTTCCAGCCGGTCCCTGAGGCGCTCGCCGCCTACGGTGTGAGCATCATCTGAGTCGAATGCCCTTCTCCGCTCCGTAGGGGGTCCTCCCTCCGCAGCGGACGTACGACCGGCCTGTGCGGCCCTGTTCGGGCCGCACAGGCCGCGGCTTTTTCCGCCCGCACCCCAAGGGTCCCGACGAGCACGGGTGGATGAGCGCACGTAGAGGCCGGAAGGCACGAAAGGAACTCCCGTGCCGTGGCCGGGAGTCCGCCGGTTTCCTGCTGCTGTCCGACAGCTCGCGGTTCGACAGCGCAGTGCGGCACCTGTCCGACACTCAACCGACAGCTCCGGGTGGCTGACAGCGACCACTGTGCGTGGGAACGTTCTGGGCCTGGCGTGGGGGCGGATCCGGCGGATCCCCTTCCGAGGAGAGGTCTGAGGACAGGCATGGCACAGACAGTCGTCATCACAGGGGCGAGCGCCGGGATCGGCCGCGCCACAGCCCGCATGTTCGCCCGCCGCGGCGCGAACGTAGTGCTGCTCGCCCGCGGACGGGCCGGTCTGGCCGCCGCGGCCGACGATGTCGAGGAACTGGGCGGACGGGCGCTGGCACTGCCTGTGGACGTGGCCGACCACGCGCAGGTCGAGGCCGCGGCCGATGCGGCGGAGGCGGCTTTCGGGCCGGTCGACGTCTGGGTCAACGTGGCCTTCACGTCCGTCTTCGCCCCGTTCATGCAGATCGAACCCGAGGAGTACGAGCGGGTCACGGCCGTGACGTATCTGGGGTTCGTGTACGGCACGAGAGCGGCACTCAAGCGCATGCTGCCCCGTGACTCCGGCACGGTCGTACAGGTGGGATCGGCCCTCAGCTACCGCTCCGTCCCGCTGCAGTCGGCCTACTGCGGTGCCAAGCACGCAGTCAACGGCTTCACTTCGAGCATCCGCACCGAACTACGCCACCGGGGCAGCCGGGTGCACATCACCACCGTCCAGATGCCCGCGGTCAACACCCCGCAGTTCTCCTGGGTCCTCTCCCGGCTCGCTCAGCATCCCCGTCCCGTGCCGCCGGTCTACCAGCCGGAAGTGGCCGCCCGCGCAGTCGTGCACGCCTCGGATCATCCGCGCCGGAAGCAGTACTACGTAGGTGCGTCCACGGTGGCGACGATCCTCGCCGAGAAGGTGGCGCCCGCACTCCTGGACCGCTACCTGGCCCGTACCGGCTTCGAGTCGCAGCAGGTCCCCGGGGAGTTCTCCGCCGGCCGTGTCAGCAACCTCTGGCAGCCGGTCGACGCAGATGCGGGCAGTGACCACGGCGCCCACGGCGTCTTCGACGACCGTGCCCTCCCGCGCTCACCGCAAGCGGCACTCGCACGCCACCCCGCCCTCGTCTCGGGGCTCGCGGGTGCGGCGGCCCTCGGTCTCACCGGGCTCCTGCGCGTCCGCCGGCGGCGGCCGGCGCGCTGAGGGACCGGCGGCGTCCGGCGCGCCCGAGGCGTCCGTGCCCCGAGGCGTCCGAGCCGCCCGAACCGGCGAATCGAACGGTCCGGTGACGTGCCGGTTCGTTGACGGGCCTCAGCGCGGTCCGCGTCATACCGTCGACCTGACGCGCCGTCGGGCCGTCGACGTACGCGCGGAGGGACGGGCATGGAGGCCAGTGACCACAGCGGGAACCCCCGCCCTGCTCCACCTCACCAGCAGGACCCACCACCCGGCCCGACGCGGCCCGGCTTCTGGCGCAGCCCGCTGCGGGGTCCGTGGCTGACTTCGGTCTTCGGGCTGATCCTGCTCATCGGCGTCATCGTGCTGTTCGTGACCGGGCTGCTCTCGTACGCCGCCTACAACCCGGGCCTCGGGCCGTCCAACGACACGACGCCGGACAAGGGATGGCTTGGCTTCTATCTCTTCCCCTGGCCCACCGACCCGGCATGGCTGTACCGCTTCACGCAGGGAGTGCACGTCACGCTCGGCGTGGTGCTGGTACCCGTGCTGCTCGCCAAGCTCTGGTCGGTGATCCCGAAGCTGTTCTCCTGGCCGCCGCTGCGCTCACCGAGTCACGCGGTGGAGCGGATCTCCCTGCTGCTGCTCGTGGGCGGTGCACTGTTCGAGTTCGCCACCGGCCTGCTGGACACGCAGCTGCACTACATCTTCCCCGGCTCCTTCTACACCCTCCATTTCTACGGTGGGTGGGTCTTCATCGGCGCCTTCGTCGTCCACATCGCCTTCCGCATCCCCATCATGGTGCGGGCCTTGCGCAGCCGCCGTCTGCGCCGTGAACTGCGTACCCCCCTCGAACGGACGGAGCCGGAACCGGCGGACGAGACGGGGCTGGTCTCCCCTGACCCCTCTCCTCCCACGATGTCGCGGCGCGGAGCGCTGGGCATGGTGGGTGCCGGATCGCTGGTGCTGCTCGTGGTGACGGCAGGACAGAGCATCGGCGGCCCGCTGCGGGAGACAGCGCTCCTTGCCCCGCACAACCGTGATCCCGGCTCCGGACCGAACGGCTTCCAGATCAACAAGACCGCAGCCGGAGTGGGCATCCGCGCACGCGACATCTCCGGGCGGTGGCGGCTCACGGTGCGCTTCGGCGACCGCGAACTGGTCCTCACCCGCGAACAGGTGCTGGACCTTCCTCAGCACACCGCTTGGCTCCCCATCGCCTGCGTCGAAGGATGGTCGACGGACGACCAGCGCTGGAGCGGCGTACGCCTCACCACCCTCGCCGCGCTGGTCGGGCTGCGCCGCGATCCGCCGGACGTCTTCGTCGAATCCGCGCAGCGCAGCGGTGCGTTCCGCTCGACGGCACTGCGGGACAACCAGGTGCGCGACCCGCGTTCGCTGCTCGCCCTGAAGGTCAACGGAGCCGATCTGTCACCGGACCACGGCTACCCGGCGCGGATCATCGTCCCCGCCAACCCCGGTGTGCACAACACCAAATGGGTCACCCGGCTGACCTTCGGAGCCACCTCGTGAGCAGCCGCTTCAGCAACAGCGCCCGCGCACGCTACGGTGCCTCGCCGCTGCATCTGCTGCTGGTGCTGTGCTCCTTCGCCCTCACCGTGTACGCCGGCATCCGGCTGCTGGACGGCGACACCCTCCTCGTCGCCGTGTGGTTCGTCGGCGCCGCGCTGGTGCACGACCTGCTCCTGCTGCCCCTGTACACCGTCACCGACCGCGGGCTGCAAGTGCTCCTGCGGCGCTCGCCCGGCGGCGCGGGGCCCGCTGCGGCGACGGGCGGGGGGTGGATCAACTACGTGCGTGTGCCTGCCTTCCTCTCGCTCCTGCTGCTCCTGGTGTGGTACCCGCTCATCCTGGAACGGGTGGACCACTACACGTCCTTCACGGGACTGGACTCCGGTGTCTACTGGGGCCGTTGGCTGCTGATCACCGCAGCGCTCTTCGCCGCGTCGGCACTGTGCCTGGTGGTACGGGCCTGGCGCGGGCGGACCCCCACGGCCTCGCAGGACGGCCCGTAGCCACGCGCCACGTCCGGTTGCCCTCTACGGAACGAGGACGACCTTGCCCGTCGTCGCCCTGGCCTCAAGGGCGGCGTGAGCGGCCGCGGCCTCCGACAACGGGAATGTCTGTACGGTCGGCACAAGCCTGCCCTCGCCGGCCGCCGCAAGCGCCCTGGCCTCGAATTCCGGCCCTTGCTCCGGCCGTTCGAGCAGACGTGTCAGGGCGTCGATCGCGGTGACGTCGCGCTCCGCCAGCGTCTCGGGAGCCGGCTCGAACTCTTCCTGGGAGGCGTTGCCGATGGTGACGTACCGGCCGCCGTCGGCGATGGTCTCGAACGCCGCCCTCGCCTTGTCGCCACCGACCCCGTCGAGCACAACCGTCACGGCGCGACCGCTCAGCCCGAGCTGTTCGGCGAGAGTCTTCTCCCAGGAGCGCTCGTCGTAGTCGACCGCGAGGTCCGCACCGAGCTCGCGCACAGCCGCCACCTTGGCCGGGCCGCCCGCCGCGCCGATCACCGTCGCGCCGAGGTCGCGCGCGTACTGCACGACCAGGCGGCCGATCCCGCCGGCCGCGGACGTCACCAGAACGACGTCGTCCGAGGTGAGCTCGGCGACGTCGAGAAGCTGCAGGGCGGTGGCTCCGGTGACGACCATGGCGACGGCCGCTTCGTGACCCAGCCCCTCGGGGACCCGGTGCACGGACGCCAGGTCGGCGACCGCCAGTTCCGCGTAGCCGCCGGGCGTGCCGGCGGAGGTCACGACACGGCTTCCGATCCAGGCGGGGTCCACCCCGGAACCCACGAGGTCCACGGTTCCCGCCACCTCGCCGCCGAAGACCGACGGAAGCTCGGGCAGCGGCGGCAAGGTCTCGCTGACCAGGCCCGACCGCATCAGCGTCTCGACCAGATGCACGCCCGCCGCCCTGACGGAGATGCGCACCTGCCCCGGGCCCGGCTCCGGGTCGGCGACGGATTCGTACCGAAGGTTCTCCGCGGGGCCGAAGGTGTGCAGAACGACGGCGTACATATGGTCCTCCAGAGGGCGTGGTCATTCGAGCCTGCAACTCGAGCCTGCAACTTGAACTTCACTTGAAGTCAATTGAGGCATGCGACCCGGCGACCTTGCTGCTCTAGTGCCGCCCCGCGACGGCGAACCCGTAGGCGGGGACGGTCACTTCGGCACGTGAGCCGCCGCCCGTGCGCCGTCCCACCGGCCGGGCCCGGCCGTCGTAAAGATCGACGGTGACCGGTCCCTTGCCCGGCAGCGTGACGTCGACCGTGTGCGGCTGCCGGTCGCCGTTGTTCAGCAGGGCGAGGCTCCTTCCCGGGCCGGTCAGCACGAGCCGTGACACGGCGGGCCGTACGAGCAGCGCGTCCACTCGCAGCGTGCCCTTCTCCACTCCCTCGGCGCGGGCGTGGAGTCGCCCGCCCGGAGCGGCAACAGCGGGCAGGGCCACGGGAGTCAGAGCGCCCGGTGCCGCGCTGATGCCCTGCTTGCCGCCGGTGCCGTGGTCGATGCGGCCTGCCTCGCGCGAGCCCGTCCGCCAGACCGTGACACCCGCACTCCGCCGAGCCACCAGATCGACGACGGGCGAGACGAGCAGCGGGCCGTGCCCGTCCTCCGGCAGCGTCCAGGAAATGCCGTCTCCGTCGGCGAGTTGTACGTACGCGTCGCCGCTGTACTGCGACTCCCCGGTCCAGGGGGACTCCGGACGTACGACCTTCGCCGAGCCGGTCAGCTTTCCCTTCTCCGCCTCCACCACCCGCAGCCCTTCGCGCTCCGCGATGCCGTCCAGGCCCAACGGCGTTGCGGCGCGCGCGTTTTGGGACAGGGAGTCCAGCGCCAGCATGGACAGCTGGCCGTGAATGGCGGACTCGGCACCCGAGTTGCGGTTGATCTCTCCGTCCGGTGCGATGCCGTCGAAGGTGACGCCGGTGGCGGGGTCGTAGACCGCCTCACCTGCCGCGTTCGCGCCGAAGTACCAGGCGGCGGTGAGTGCGGCGAGCGGATAAAGGCCCGGACTCCCTCCGTGTTCGGCGACGGTGAGCAGCGCCTGCAGGCGCGAGTCGACGCCGTACGCGATCTGGTTGCGGTCGACAGGAGCCGGCAGCCAGCCGTTGTCGCAGCCGCCCGCGGTCAGCAACTCGGGGGTGAAGCCCGCGGCGTCGGCGAGTGCGGTCTCCAGCAGCGCGGGGCGTCCGAGTACGTCCGCCGCGGAGGCGAGCGCGGTGGGCATCTGCGCCCCCCAGGCGTGCCATTGGGATATGGACGTGGCGGTGGGGAGGATCGCACCGTAGGGCCAGACGTCGGCGGCACCGGACGCCAAGGCCGCGATTCCCTCCGCCAGGCGGGCCGCGGCTCTGCGGGCACGGTCGCCGCCGTCCGCCTGTACGTACGCGATGAGCCCGAGCAGCGCCTCCGAACTGGCGTCCGCGCCATGGGTGATGAGCCACCCCGGCACCCGGCGGCCGTCGGCCACCTCCCAGGTCCCGTAGCGGGTGAGCACGTCGCGCTCCAGAGCGTCCAGCGCGAGTTCCATGCGGGTACGCAGGAAGGCGGCGAAGGCGCGGTCCGTACGGCGGAAGACGGCGTACCCCTCACCGAGCGCCCACAGGAGCCGGGCCAGCCAGTAGGACGGGCCGGAGTCCGAGGGGTCGGGGGTCTCCGGGGGGTAGGCGCTGCGGTTGAGGGTGCCGTCGGCCTGCTGCCACAGGACGGCGTTGCCGGCGTGCGGGCCTTCGGTCGTCTGGAGATAGCACAGCCCCCGCAGGAGCTGCCGCGCCGAACGCGCGCCGGCGGCCTCGCCCGTGAGGCCGGTGTGCCGCAGGTAGACGACGGCGGCGCGGGCCATGTCGTCCGCGTTGTAGGCGCCTTGCTCGTAGTGCCCGGTGTCGGGGTCGAGCGCGCCGCCGCCTATCCGCCGGTAGGAGCCGTCCTGTTGCCGGTCGGCGTACGTCCACAGGGTGCCCAGCTCCGGCTCTTCGCGCAGACGGTAGGTGTCGTGCCCGGGGAGCGGGGCGGGGCGCACGGTGTCACCGAGGAAGTCCAGATGGGCGAGGTTGGCGAGGCGTCTGCCGCTTCCACCGCTGCCGCGGGTACTGCTCGCGGCGGCGGGCACCTGGAGGAGTCCGGCCACGACCGGTGCGGCTGCTCCCAGGGCGAGGAGTCTTCTGCGGGGAACGGTCATGGGTGTCTCTCACTTTCGGTTCGGATGGGCACGCACCCTGCCCGTTTAAATCGGTTTAGACAACCCTCCGGAGGGTTCAGCATGACCGGCAGTGGTTTGCGGACCCGCTCTGACTTCCAGGGCGGTCACGGGATCTTGCCAGAGGCTGCCCCGCACACGAATATCGAGGTGACCGGGGGTTCTCCAGGACCGGGCGGGGAGGCGCGGCAATGACGACGACGAGTGGCGACAAGGTCCCGGGCGAAGAGATTCCGGCGCAGCCGGAGGATCCGCGGGAGCGGGTCAACCGCCAGTGGAACGAGATCCTTCAGGAGACGAGGGTCGCGCAGACCGGAGTGCAGATCCTCTTCGGTTTTCTGCTGAGCGTGGCGTTCACCTCCC
>DATMEI010000195.1:0-6017 GCA_035556995.1 Streptomyces sp. | reverse complement strand
ATTCGGTCTCGAAAAGGGGACCGGTGGAGGGGGAGAAACTCATCGCCGCGTCTGCGGGCCGGCGGGAACGGTCAGCTGCGGCTGCTGCTGTCCGGCTGCATGCCCAGCGGTACGCCGATCTCGGCTGCCATCACCGCGCCCGCTTCCTTCTCCAGCGCGATGTCGTCCTCGTCCGCGTTGCTGTCGGTGTCCAGCCCGTCGAGGGCGTCCAGCGGGGTGTCGAGACGCACGTGGGCGACGAGGGACTGCAGGGCGCGCAGGGCGGCGGACGCGGTGGGGCCCCAGTTCGACAGGTAGGAGAACTGCCACCACCACAGGGCCTCGCTTATCCGGCCCTCGCTGTAGTGGGCCATGCCGTGCCTCAAGTCCGTGATCACGCCGACGAGATCGTCGGAGATACGGCACGCCACGGGTGCGGTACGCGGCTCGTACGGGTCGAAGACCTCGGAGTAGACGTCCACCGGCTCCAGCAGCGCGGCGAGCTTGAGACGCATCTCGTCGACGTCCGGCTCGGGGCCGATGTCCGGCTCGTACCGCTCGACCGGAACGAAGTCCTCATGCGCACCCAACCGGCCTCCGGCGAGGAGGAGTTGGGAGAGCTCAAGAAGCAGATAGGGGACCGCGCTGTCGGGGTCGTCGCCCTTGGCCACCTCCGACACCGAGACGATGAAACTCTCGATCTGGTCGGAGATCTGGACGGCGAAGTCGTCCGGATTGTCCTTGATCGCGTTCAGTGTGGCGTCAGACATCGAGCAACCTTCTTCCCTCGAAGGCCCGCCCCAGCGTGACCTCATCGGCATATTCAAGATCTCCCCCGACAGGGAGGCCACTTGCCAAGCGCGTGACCTTCAGCCCCATGCTCGAGACCATACGCGCGAGGTATGTGGCCGTCGCCTCTCCTTCCAGGTTGGGGTCCGTGGCCAGAATCAGCTCGGTGACAGCACCGTCCGCGAGCCGCGACATCAGCTCCCGGATCCGCAGATCGTCGGGCCCGACCCCCTCGATGGGGCTGATGGCCCCGCCCAGGACGTGGTAACGACCGCGGAACTCCCGCGTCCGCTCGATCGCGACGACGTCCTTCGGCTCCTCCACCACGCAGATGACACTGCGGTCACGGCGCGTGTCCAGGCATACGCGGCACTGTTCCTCCTGCGCGACGTTGCCGCACACGGCACAGAACCGGACCTTGTCCTTGACCTCCAGCAATGCGTGCGCAAGCCGCCGTACGTCCGTGGGCTCGGCCTGGAGGATGTGGAAAGCGATCCGCTGCGCGCTCTTGGGACCGACGCCGGGCAGCCTGCCCAACTCGTCGATGAGGTCCTGAACCACGCCTTCGTACACGGATGCTCCCGCTTCCCTCTTCGGCTTTCGGCCCTCTGCTCATGGAGGCACAGTGCCCGTCGAACGTTAATCGCCCCACGGCCCCGCCACCAGCGCTCCTGAACCCTGGAAGATCCCTGAGAAGCACCGCCCAACCGGGCGGCCCGTGACGTGAACGACCTGGTGCCCCACGGCCGTTCCCTGAAACCGCGCTAGAAGGGAAGCCCCGGGATACCGCCGCCGCCCAGCCCCTGAGCGAGCGGGCCGAGCTTCTGCTGCTGCAGCTCCTGGGCACCCGCACTCGCGTCCCGTACTGCTGCGAGCACGAGGTCTGCGAGGGTCTCGGTGTCCTCCGGATCCGCGGCCTTCGGGTCGATGACGAGGCCCTGGAGTTCGCCGGCCCCGTTCACGGTCGCCTTGACCAGGCCACCGCCCGCGGAGCCCTCCACCGAAGTCTCGGCGAGCTCCTGCTGCGCCTCGGCAAGGTCCTGCTGCATCTTCTGGGCCTGCTGCAACAGCTGCTGCATGTCGGGCTGGCCCCCACCACCGGGAATCACGACTTGGCTCCTGGCTCGTCGACGATGTCTTTCGTGTATTCGCGCTCACCGCACGCTGTCGGCGGTGCACACGTTGTGCATCTTCTTCGCGAAGCACGCATGCAGCGCAAACCTCATGTAGCCGCCGTACGCGTACTTCTCCTTCTACGGCTGAGCCTACGTGCTCCGGGCGGAGCCCGCTGAACCTGTCCTCATCCCGCCGACGACGCACACGGAACGGCCGGAAGAGATCACTCGTGCTCGAATTCCTCGATCACCGTGGCCCCCAGCTCCCGCATGATCAAGTCGTGGCCGGAGAGCGCCGATTCGTCGAGATCGGGGTCGTCCTCGGCAGGCATGTCGTCCTCAAGTCCGCTGCTGTACGCACCGGAAGGCGCGGAAGCCCGCTCACTGCGGGGCGCGGGAGCGGAAGACCCGGGCCCCGACCCGGCCTGTCCCGGAACCGCTCCTCCCACCCCCGCCGCCGTGGCGACGGCGGTCCCCGTCGCACCACCTGACGGCGGACCGGCCTGCGCGGTGGCGAGCGCCTGACGGGCGCCCATCGCGGCACCCTGCGAACCCGGCACGCTCTGCCCCTGCGGCGACGGCGGACCCCCGGCCTGCCCGGCAGGCGAGGACGGAGCGGAAGAACCCACGGGCGCACCGGCACCCCCACCGCCGAAGCCACCGGCGTCGCTTCCGCCGCTCCCACTGCCACCGCCGCCGAAGCCGCCGCCCGGGGAGGCGCCGCCCCCCGGACCGGGGCCCGCGCCACCGGACGGATCGACGATGGCCTCGACCTTCCACTGCACGCCGAGCGCATCGCTCACCGCCTGCACCAGCACGTCCTCGCTGCCGCCGTTGGCGAAGCTGTCCCGCGCGCCCGCGTTGGAGAAACCGAGCTGAAGGGTGGTGCCGTCGAAGCCGGCGACCTGCGCGTTCTGACTGAGCAGGATCCAGGTGAACCGGCGGCGGTTCTTCACCGCCTCCAGGATCTGCGGCCACATCTGCCGTACCTGGGCGGCACCCTGGGCCGGGTCCTTCGCCGCGGAGGCGGGCGCGGCGGCGGGCTCCTCCTCGGCGGGCGGCGCAGGCTCAGACTCCTCGGACTCCGGCGGCGCGCCCTGCGCTCCCCCGCTCCCCGGCCAGGCCCCGGGGCGGGAGGACGGCTGGGAGGGCGCCTCGGAACCCGCACCCCCGCCCGTACCGGTCGGCCAGGCACCGGGCCGACGCCCGCCGCTGTCCGCCGGGGGCGGGGAGGAGCCCTCGGCAGCATCCGCGCCCCCAACCTCCTGCTCAGGAGCGGGAGAGGGAGCAGCCGCAGGAGCAGGCGGAGGAGCAGGAGCGGTAGGAGCAGGAGCAGCAGGCGCGGGCGCCGAGGACGCCTCAGTACCGGCCCCAGAACGTACGGGCGCCGCACCCGGAGCCGTCCCAGCCGCCGTCCCGGCCCCGGTCCCCGCGAAGGCCGCCCCCCGCTCCAGCCTGTCGAGACGCGCCTGCACCGAACGCTCGTCGCTGTACGTCGCGGGCAGCAGCACCCGCGCGCAGATCAACTCCAGTTGCAGCCGCGGCGAGGTCGCCCCGCGCATCTCCGTGAGCCCCGTGTTGACGACGTCCGCAGCGCGGCTCAACTCAGCGGCGCCGAAAGCACCGGCCTGCGACCGCATCCGCTCGACCACATCGCCGGGAGCGTCGATCAAGCCCTTGTCCATCGCGTCCGGAACCGCGGCGAGAATCACAAGATCACGGAGCCGCTCCAGCAGATCCGTCACGAAGCGCCGCGGATCGTGACCGCCCTCGATGACCCGGTCCACGATCTCGAAGGTCCGCGCACCGTCCCCCGCGGCGAAGGCCTCCACCACATCGTCCAGCAACGCACTGTCCGTGTAGCCGAGCAGGGCGGTGGCCATGACGTACGTCACGCCGTCCTCGCCCGCACCGGCCAGCAGTTGGTCCATCACGGACATCGAGTCCCGCACCGACCCGGCCCCTGCCCGTACGGCCAGCGGCAGCACCGTCTCATCGACCGGGATCGCCTCCCGCGCGCACACTTCGGCCAGATAGTCGCGCAGCGTGCCCGGCGGCACGAGCCGGAACGGATAGTGGTGCGTACGCGACCGGATCGTGCCGATGACCTTCTCCGGCTCCGTCGTCGCGAAGATGAACTTCAGGTGCTCGGGCGGCTCTTCGACCACTTTCAGTAGTGCGTTGAAGCCCGCCGACGTGACCATGTGCGCCTCGTCGACGATATAGATCTTGTAACGACTCGACGCCGGCCCGAAGAACGCCTTCTCCCGCAACTCACGTGCGTCGTCCACACCGCCGTGCGACGCCGCGTCGATCTCGATCACATCGATCGAACCCGGCCCGTTGCGCGCGAGATCACTGCACGAGTTGCACTCACCACAAGGCGTGGGAGTGGGCCCCTGCTCGCAGTTGAGACAGCGGGCGAGGATGCGCGCGCTGGTCGTCTTACCGCAGCCGCGCGGGCCGCTGAAGAGATAGGCGTGGTTGACCCGGTTGTTGCGCAGAGCCTGCTGCAACGGTTCGGTCACGTGCTCTTGCCCGATGACCTCAGCGAAGGTCTCGGGGCGATACCGGCGGTACAGGGCGAGGGACGACACAGCCCCGACGATATCGGTGCGGACCGACAAGTCACGCCGCCCTCACCCCGCTCCCCGCCCATCGGCACAAAGGGCGGGGAGCAGCCCCGCAAGGATCTTGAGCCGGAAACGTCAACGCCCCCCACGCACCCGCCAGAGCCCTCCTACCCTTGCTGCCTTCCGGCCCTGGGGGAGTTCAGAGAGATAGCGCCACGTGAGGGGCTGCGCCCAACCTTACCCGATGCCCCGACCGGGGATCGAGTTCGCAAGCACAGCTCGACGTCTTGTAGTGTTTGCGGCGGAGGATTCGCCTAGTGGCCTAGGGCGCACGCTTGGAAAGCGTGTTGGGGGCAACCCCTCACGAGTTCGAATCTCGTATCCTCCGCCCAGCCTCACCGGGCTGTCACGAAGGCCCCGACCGGGAAACCGGCCGGGGCCTTCGTCGTTCTCTCAGCCCTCGTTGTCCTGGTCTTTGTCCACAAGGCCGTTGACCTGGGGCCCCAGATCGCTTCCGCGAGCTTCCGGGCCACGTCCTTGGGCATGGCGTCGGGGACATGCAGGTAGCTCGCGCGCATCCGGGCGGAGGTGCCCGGCTCCCACCCCATGATCTGGTCGATGACGCGGGCCGGGACGCCAAGCAGCATTGAGCGCGGTCGCGGCCGTGTGCCGGGCGTCGTGACACGACTTGGTGTTCTTGGTCTCGCGCCTGACCTGCTTGCGGCGGAGACAGTAAGCCCGCCTTCCGGTCGCACGGGGACGTGTCCCCGCATCTGTGCGCGTACTTGGGCCGAAGCCGGTTCCGCCGCAACTTCAGGTACTCGTTGTCGAGGTCCACGTCGGACCATCGCAGACCGAGCGTCTCGCCCTGTCGCAGCCCGAGCGCCAGCGCCAGCGTCCAACGAGCGCTGTTTCGGCGCTTGTTCACATCGACCAGCAGGCGTTGTACTTCTTCGACGGAGTAGGGCTCGATCTCCTCTTCCGGCTCTTTCCTCCGGGGCGGCTCGGCCACTTCGGCGGCGTTCTTCATGCCGTAGCCGCGGCGCAGGCCTCGCCAAAGGCCGTGCGAGCGGTGCGGTGTACCTGATGAGCCGTACCGGCCGTGTGCTCCCCCTTGGCGGATGGCCGGGCCTCCGTCGTTTCCAGTCGCTGACCGGAATTACCCCTGCGCGTCAAAGGACGTTGCCAACCTCGGTGCTCGGAGCAATGTTGTTGGCGACCCTGAGGCCGCCGCCGTTGCCGAGGTTTCCGCCGTTGCCGCCGCTGCCTCCGTTGCCTCCGTTGCCTCCGTTGCCGCCGTTGCCTCCGTTGCCGCCGTTGCCCGAAGGGGCGGCGCAGGCTGTCCCTGCTGTTCCGAGAATCCCAGCAGCGGCGAGGGCCACGGCGACGAGGGTGATACGTACACGCATAGGGTGTTTGCTCCTCCGTGAGTGGATTACTCGCTAACTGATCCGTGGCCACCCCGGAAACGCCGGTGACTCCATCGTGTGACGCGCAGGGGGTCAGAGATCCGTCCGTGGGTAGCCGCGCGTTCCCGGTGGCGGACGACAGGGCACATCAC
>DATMEI010000194.1:0-6909 GCA_035556995.1 Streptomyces sp. | reverse complement strand
TCATCAAGCACGCCAACCCCTGTGGTATCGCCGTCGGTCCGGACGTCGCCGAGGCGCACCGCAAGGCGCACGCCTGCGACTCGCTCTCCGCTTTCGGCGGAGTGATCGCCGTCAACCGTCCTGTGTCCGTCGCCATGGCCGAGCAGGTCGCGGAGATCTTCACCGAGGTCATCGTGGCGCCGGAGTACGAGGAGGGCGCCGTGGAGGTGCTGTCCAGGAAGAAGAACATCCGGGTGCTGCGCTGCGCCGAAGAGCCCGCCGGGACCGTCGAGTTCAGGCCCATCGAGGGCGGCACTCTCCTCCAGGTCAAGGACCGCTTGCAGGCGGCGGGCGACGACCCCGCGAACTGGCGGCTGGCGACCGGCGAAGCACTCTCCGAGGCCGGACTGGCAGAGCTGGCCTTCGCCTGGCGTTCGTGCCGTGCCGTGAAGAGCAACGCCATTCTGCTCGCCAAGGACGGTGCGACAGTCGGCGTCGGCATGGGGCAGGTCAACCGCGTCGACTCCGCCAAGCTCGCGGTCCAGCGCGCAGGCGAGGAGAGGGTGCGCGGCTCCTACGCGGCCTCCGACGCGTTCTTCCCCTTCCCGGACGGGCTGGAGGTGCTGACGGAGGCCGGGGTCAAGGCCGTTGTGCAGCCCGGCGGTTCGGTCCGCGACGAAGCGGTCGCCGAGGCTGCGAAGGCAGCGGGCGTCACGATGTACCTGACGGGCACCCGGCACTTCTTCCACTGATTCCACTGACCGTGAAGTCCTCGTACGGGGGCCGGACTTGGGCCTGACGGCTCCGCCGCCGTACGACATACTCGGTTGTCATGAGCGATGGAACAACGCCGGGGCAGGGCGAGTTCGGACCTCCCGGGTCGAAGCCCTCCCACGGGGAGTCAGCGGGCAGCGGGAATCCGTACGTTTCGCCGCCCGGTGCCGAGGGCGGCTACGGATACCCGAATGCGGGTGTGTCCGGGCCGTCCTACGGCAGCGGCGGGGGACACGCGCAGCAGCTGGTCAGCATCGGCGACATCGTCGTGACCGACGAAGGCATCGTGACACCGGCGGGGCAACTGCCGTTGAGCGGCGCGATTTGGACGATCACCGACATGTCACGCACAGAGGAGAAGATCCCCCCGCACGCCATTGTGCTGGCGTGCCTCTTCATCGTCTTCTGCTTCCTGGGGCTGCTCTTCCTCCTGATGAAGCAGCGGAGCACCACCGGCCATGTGCAGGTGACGGTGAACAGCGGGGGGAAGTTCCACTCCACGATGATCCCGGTCAACGACCCGGCGGCCGTGCACTACATCATGCAGCAGGTCAACTACGCCCGTTCCGTGAGCATGTGAGCTTTGAGCATGTGAACGCGGCGCTCACGCCTGCACACCGCTGGAGGCCGTGCCGAGAACTCTCGGCACGGCCTCCAGTCATGTGCGGGCCGCCGGCGGACCGGTCGGCCGGCGTCGTCCGGCTCTTACTGTGAACGTACGACCACCGTGCTGCAGATCTTGTCTGCGAAGGTCTGCTTCTTGTCGTCCCACAGCGGCCAGAGCCAACCCAGGTAGCAGGGCAGGCTGTCGAGGATGTGGGCGAGGCGGCGGGCGAACGCCATCCCGAAGCCGATCGGCTGGCCCGTGGCTTCTCCCAGGAGACGGGTGCCGACGATCTTCTTGCCGGGGGTCTGGCCCGTCGTGCCCTCCTGGTAGATCATCCAGAGCCCGAGGCCGATGAGGGCCAGGAAGCCGAGGAGGGCGAATATGACGCCGGCCGCGGTCTCCGGGCCGATCCCCGCGCCGATGGCCGCGAGGATGCCGTACGGGGCACCGACGATGAGCCCGTCGAGGAGCGTCGCGCCGACGCGGTAGAGCCAGTTCGCGTATGCCGGCTGCATGCCGGGGTTGTAGCCGTATGCGGCCTGCTGCGGGTAGCCGTAAGCCGGCTGGCCGGGAATGCCGCCCTGCGGGGGCTGCTGCGGGTAGCCGTAAGCCGGCTGGCCGCCCGGCTGCGCGGGCTGCTGCGGGTAGCCGTAGGGCTGCTGCGGCTGCTGGGGCGGCTGCTGGCCGTAGGGCTGGGGCGGCTGCTGGGCGTAGGGGTTGTTCGGGTCCTGGCCAGGGGGCGGTGGGTAGCTCACGAGTGCCTTCCTACGAGCGTTCGACAGGGAGCGGAATGGGCCGAAGAGCTCGGGGGAATGACATTTCCGCCCCCGCAGATGCCGACAGTGGACTGCGTGAGGTGTGCGCCATGCACGATGTGTCTCCCCCGATACTGCAACGCCGCGCCGTCGGCCCTTCATTCGGGCGCGGTGCCGCCGAATCATGTTGGTTGCCGGAAGGTGATGCTGTCCAGCTGGATCCGGGAATGTGGCGAATCCGCAATGTGGCGCTGGACACCCTCCTCGCCGGTTCCCAGGGCCGGGGCGTACTCCGCTCGGCGTCTCGCCCGGCGGTCCACGCGTACGCGGTGTCCTGAGGAACGATACGGATTTCTGCCCGGCCCCCTGCATCCGCGAGTATGGAGTCATGACGGCCCAGATTCTCGATGGCAAGGCCACGGCAGCAGCGATCAAGACCGACCTCAAGGCGCGCGTCGAAGCGCTCAGGGCGCGTGGTATCACGCCCGGCCTCGGCACCCTGCTGGTCGGCGACGATGTCGGCAGTCAGAAGTACGTAGCCGGTAAGCACCGCGACAGCGACCAGGTCGGCGTCCACTCGATCCGGCGTGAGCTGCCCGCCTCCGCCACCCAGGAGGAGATCGAGGCGGTCGTACGGGAGCTCAACGACGACCCCGCATGCACCGGCTACATCGTCCAGCTGCCGCTGCCCAAGGGCATCGACACCAACCGCGTGCTCGAGCTGATGGACCCGGCCAAGGACGCCGACGGGCTGCACCCCACGAGCCTCGGCCGTCTCGTGCTGAACGAGCCGGGACCGCTGCCCTGCACACCCCAGGGCATCATCCAGCTGCTGCGGCAGCACGGCGTCGAGCTGAACGGTGCCCACGTGGTGGTCGTCGGCCGTGGCATCACCGTCGGGCGCTCGATCCCCCTGCTGCTGACCAGGCGCAGCGAGAACGCCACCGTCACGCAGTGCCACACCGGCACCCGCGACCTGCCCGCGCTGCTGCGGCAGGCGGACGTGATCGTGGCCGCGGCCGGAGTCCCGCATCTGATCAAGCCGGAGGACGTACGTCCTGGCGCTGCCGTGCTGGACGTGGGCGTGAGCCGCGACGAGCACGGCAAGATCGTCGGCGATGTGCACCCGGGCGTCGCGGAGGTCGCGGCCTGGATCTCGCCGAACCCCGGTGGTGTCGGCCCGATGACCCGTGCGCAGCTGCTCGTCAACGTCGTCGAGGCAGCCGAGCGTGAAGCGGCAGTAGTGGCGTGCGCGGCGGCGGAGTCAGCGGAGTGATGAAGGTGAATCCGCGCGGGACGCGCCGTTTTCCCACAGTGACGCGTGACACAGCCAGGCCCGAGGGCGGCCAGCGGGCGATGGGCGCCGGCCACGCGGCGCCGTACCGGCAGTGGCCGCTGCTGGCCGTGTGCTGCGGCGTGCTGATCGGGCTGCTGGTGACGATCGGCGAATTCCGTGCGGGGGCTTTGATCATCGGGTTCTCGCTGATCGGCGGTGCCGTGATGCGACGGTTCATGGCGTCGGTCGGGATGCTGGCGGTCCGTTCGAGCTTCACGGACATGGCGACGTACGGGGCACTCGGCCTCACGATCAGCCTGCTGGCGATGATGGCGCAGCCGGAGCCCTGGCTGAGCATCCCGATCCTGGAGGACATCCTCCACTTCACGGTCAGGGGCGGCTAGGTGCACTGACCCGCGGCGTTGCCGACGTGTCATCGGTGCGAAACGGCACAACAACGGCTTCCTGCGGCGCTGTTGGCGGCGCAGGGCACGCGGCTCGACACGCGGTGTGACGCGAGACGACGGCCCGTACTTCCTCCGGGAAGTGCGGGCCGCCGCCATGGCGGCACCGGCGGGCCGGGGTGGCAGACTGGTGACGACCAAGCGCGGGGTTTGTCAATGAATTCGGGGGATGAGGGGGAGGCACATGCCTCGGTGGAGGCCGCTACCGGAGGAACTGGATCCACAGATCCGGGAGTTCACCAGCCAGTTGAGGCGGCTGGTGGACCGCAGCGGAATGAGCGTCGCGACAGTGGCGGACCGCACGGGCTACAGCAAGTCGTCCTGGGAGAGGTACCTGGGCGGCCGGTTGCTGCCGCCGCGGGGTGCGGCGCACGCACTGGCGAAGGTCACCGACACCGACATACGTCACCTGGAGACGATGTGGGAGCTGGCCGAACGGGCGTGGAGCCGCGCGGAGATGCGGCACGACGTGACGATGGAGGCCATCCGCGTCGCCCAGGCGCGCGAAGCGCTGGGGGAGTTCTGGGACGAGCCGGCCAAGGGCAAGAAGCGCGGCCGCAACAAGGACCGGGACAAGAGCCGGGACAGCAAGAGCGCTGCCGCTGCCGCGGGCGAGAGTGAGGGCGAGGGCGAAAGCCCTGCCGCATCCGCCGCCCCGCCTGCAGCGCCCCACGCGCCGCCCTCCGCCGCCGAGTTGTCCGGCGGCACGGCCAACCGCGCCGGCACGGGCACGTCCCGGGGTACGGACACGGGTTCGCCGCCCGTGGACGATGAGACCGCGATGCTGCGCCCCGTTCCCGGTGGTGGCGCGCGTGGCGCTCGGCAGCGGGTCGACTTCGCCGGCTGGGGCGCCGCAGATCAGGGTTCCGCCGCTCCTCCCGCTGCCGGCCCCGCTCCGGCGTACGGCCAGGGTGGCGCGGGCGCCGAGGGCAGCGGGACAGGGACGGGGACGGGGAGCCGCAGTGAGGAGATATCCGGCTGGATGTCCGGGCCGGCCTCTTCCCGGCCGAACTCCCCGCCGAACTCTCCGCCCAACTACCCCGGAAGCCGGAACAGTTCAGAAGGTCACGGCGCCCCGCACGACCCCGCCCGCTCGTCGCGCAAGCTCAGGTTCGCGGCTCTCTTCGCGGGTGCCGCGGGAGCGTTCGCCGTCATAGCCGTCGGTGTGCTGATGTTCGGCCTTCCCGGGGTCACGGACAACAGCTCCGCCTCGCCGACGCCCTCGCCGACCACCTCCGCACGCGATCTGCCCGCAGGCGTGAAGTGCCAGGGCAAGGACTGCACGGGCAAGGACCCGGAGAAGATGGGCTGCGGCGGTCAGAACGTCAAGAGCAGCGGCTCGGCCTTCGTCGGCCCGAGCATGGTCGAGGTGCGTTACAGCGAGGTCTGCAAGGCCGCGTGGGGCCGTATAACCGGTGCGGCGCAGGGCGACGGTCTGAAGATCAGCGCGGCCGGTCAGACCGAGAGCGACAAGGTCGACGCGACGAACGACGCCTACACCGAGATGGTCGCCGTCAGCTCTGCGACCGAGGCCCGTGCCTGTGCCACTCTCGCGGCGGGTACGACGGGCTGCACGGAGTCCGACTCCGCCGGCTCCGCTGCCTCTCCCTCAGCTTCCGCCCCGCCTGCCGCCTCGTCCGGACCGTGACGAGGCGGGGGTTGCGGGAGACCGGCCGCATCGAGTGACCCGATGCGTCAACTTGCCGCCGTCCGGCTCCTCCTGGCGTCCGTCGGCGTCCGGATGAATGCGCGTGCATGGCTTGCGCGATTCCGGGCAGGCGCCCCTGCAGCAACCCCCCACGGGCTGGCAGCGCCGGCCGCCGTCCGCGTCACCCCTCCTTGCGCGGGCGGCTGCCGGTGCGTACGACTCGTCGGATAGCCTGGCGCCGGGTCTCTTGATGTAGAGAGACATCCCGAACAGGGCAGGGCGCGTTCCCTCTGGCTTCTCCCCCTGGCTTCTCCCTCTCGCTTCGCGGGGAGGTGCCCCCCGGGGAGGTGCCCCTGGGGGAACGCCCTTCGCCACCGCCAGGTACTACGGAGACCGCCATGACCCGCACCCCTGTCAATGTCACCGTCACCGGAGCGGCCGGCCAGATCGGCTACGCGCTGCTCTTCCGTATCGCCTCAGGCCAGCTGCTCGGCGCCGATGTGCCGGTCAGGCTGCGGCTGCTGGAGATCACGCCGGCGCTGAAGGCGGCCGAAGGCACCGCCATGGAGCTCGACGACTGCGCCTTCCCGCTGCTGCAGGGCATCGACATCACCGACGACCCGAACGTCGCCTTCGACGGCACCAACGTGGGGCTCCTCGTCGGCGCCCGGCCCCGTGCGAAGGGCATGGAGCGCGGCGACCTGCTGGAGGCCAACGGAGGCATCTTCAAGCCGCAGGGCAAGGCGATCAACGACCACGCGGCGGACGACGTCAGGGTCCTCGTCGTCGGCAACCCCGCGAACACCAACGCCCTCATCGCACAGGCCGCGGCCCCGGACGTGCCCGCAGCGCGCTTCACGGCGATGACGCGCCTCGACCACAACCGTGCGCTCACGCAGCTCGCGAAGAAGACCGGCTTCCAGGTCTCCGACATCAAGAAGCTGACGATCTGGGGCAACCACTCGGCCACGCAGTACCCGGACATCTTCCACGCCGAGGTCGGCGGCAAGAACGCCGCCGAGACCGTGAACGACGAGAAGTGGCTGGCCGAGGAGTTCATCCCGACCGTCGCCAAGCGCGGCGCCGCCATCATCGAGGCGCGCGGCGCCTCCTCCGCGGCGTCGGCCGCCAACGCCGCCGTCGACCACGTCCACACCTGGGTCAACGGCACCCCGGAGGGCGACTGGACCTCGATGGGCATCCCCTCTGACGGCTCCTACGGCGTCCCGGAGGGCCTCATCTCCTCCTTCCCGGTCACCTGCTCCGGCGGCTCGTACGAGATCGTCCAGGGCCTGGAGGTCAACGACTTCTCGCGCACCCGCATCGACGCCTCGGTGCAGGAACTGTCCGACGAGCGCGAAGCGGTCCGCGGTCTCGGCCTGCTCTGACACGAGCGGCACTCATCG
>DATMEI010000193.1:0-11034 GCA_035556995.1 Streptomyces sp. | reverse complement strand
CACCGCCTTCTTCGCCCGCCTGGGTCTGGGCAGCCTCGTCCTGCTTCATCTTGCACTGCGCCATGGATTCCATGTCGCCAGGCTGCTCGGCTCCGGCCTTCTGGAGGTCCTGGCCGATCGCGTTGATCGTCTCGGTGCGCTGCTGGTTCAACTCACCCAGCGCCTGCTCCGAGTCGGCCTCCTTCGAGTTCCACTGGCCATAGGCCTGCGCGACCTGCTGGTCCAGGGCGGCGAGCTTCTGGCCGACGGGCTGCTTGGCATCCTGTGGCACTTCGCCCAGGGCCAGACTCACATCGGGACAGTCGATCGTGCTTGCCGCCAGAGCGGGCTCTTCGTCCCCTCCTGCGAAAGCGCTGGCACCGATTGCCGCTGCGCCGCCGCCACCGATCACCAGCGCTGCGACGATCGCTATGGTTTTGTTCTTTGTGCGTGAGCGTTTGTGGCTAAGTTGTCTCATACTGAGTTCACTCCACTCATTTCACGTCGTTCAGCGCCTCGAAATCCACGAGCCCGGTGTCCTCCAGGACTGTGATGTGATCGAGGACGACGGTGTTGGCCCGGGTCGCCAACGACCGCACCATCGAGTTGCGGGTCTGATCGCGTACGAGGCCGACTAGGCCGAAGACTTGGCCGTGTGCCCTGCGCAGCCGGTCCACGGCGACGCGGTCGAATTCGTCTCCCTTGCTGCGTTCCATCTCGTTCAGCCACTCCTGCTGGGGGCCGGTTGGCTGGTTGGGCAGCGAGATCTTGAGCGTGCGGCCGGCATCGATGGCTCGTCGGTCCAACTCCGTGTGACCGTCGACGAGATGGTCCCCTGCGATCCGTACCGATTTACGTCCACCGCGCTCCTGCGCGGAACGGCCCGCGGGCAGTTCCCACAGTCCGGCACTGCGTACTTTGCGTACGAAGTCACGGTCCAGCGGTGTGAGCGGCCCGTATTCGGTTTTCCAGGTTCCGTCACCGTCGTCCTGCCAACCTGAACGGGCAAGCGCTATGGAGCGATTGCCGTCGAACCACTGGATGGGCAGCAGCAACGCGGAGAGCGTTCCTGCAAGCGCGAGCACGATCAGCACTGTGCCGATCGCCCGCCCGGACGCAATGGCGGACCGCATCCGCCCTCCTCTCCACACACATCTTCGAAGTGCGACGGACGTTAATGGTGTGTGTGAGGATGTGGTCGAGGCTTCGTCTCGACCTGACAAGAACCGGTCGTTCAGCACTCAACACTGCTACATTGCCGAGTCGAATCTGCCGTGCCTCTTGCGCCGCAGCGCCTGCCCGCCGCTTCAGCGTGCGTAGAGCTCTTCGATCTCAGCCGCGTACATGCGCGTTATGGCACCCCTCCGCAGCTTCAGCGACGGCGTCACCAGCCCGTCCTCCATGCTGAATTCCTCCGGGAGGATGCGGAACGCGCGGATCGACTCCGCCCGCGAGACTGTGCTGTTGGCCGCTGCCACCGCACGCTGGACCTCCCGCTCCAGCTCCTCCGCAGGCGTGCTGCCGGAGCCCGGATGGCTCGGACCGAACTTCTCCTGTGCGATCCGCCAGTGCTGAAGCACCTCGGGGTCCAGGGTGAGCAGGGCGGCCACGAAAGGACGGTCGTCACCCACCACCAGCGCCTGGGAGATGAGCGGGTGTGCACGAAGCCGGGTCTCCATCACCATCGGTGCCACGCTCCGGCCGCCGCTGGTGATGATGACGTCCTTCTTGCGGCCGGTGATGACGAGATAGCCGTCGTCGAGATAGCCCACATCGCCCGTCCCGAGCCAACCGTTCTGCAGTGTCTCCTCGTTGTGGTGGCGGGCCAGAGTGCTGCCGCCCGCCCCGGACGGACCCCAGCCCAGGCTGAGGCCCGACTCGCGGCTCTCCGCGGCCTGTTGACCCTCGCCCAGGCCCGTGTAGCCGGGGAAGACCATCGGCCCGCGCACCCACACCTCGCCGTCCTCCGCGATGTGCACCGAGGCACCCGGCATGGGACGGCCCACCGTGCCGAACCGTGGACGTCCCGGAGGCTGTGCCGTGACGGCGGCGGTGGTCTCTGTGAGGCCGTAGCCGTCGTAGACGGTGATTCCAGCACCGGCCATGACCAGGCCCAGATCGCGGCTGAGCGTGGAGCCGCCCGAGACGACGTTGCGGGTACGGCCGCCGAGCACACTGCGCAACTGGCGGTAGACAAGGCGGTCGTAGAACGCGTGCCGCGCCCTCAGCGCCGTGCCGGGGCCGGGCCCGGCCCCGAGTGCGTGCGCCTCCGTCGCCTCGGCGTATTGCGTGGCGGTCTCCATGGCCTGGTCGAACATGTCGCCACGGCCGCTCTGCACCGCTTTCATCCGCGCACGCGCGTAGAGCTTCTCGAAGACAAGAGGCACGGCGAACAGGCAAGTGGGCCGGAACGACTCGAGAGCGGGCACCAGTTCGCGGACGGTCATCTCGGGCTGATGCCCCAGCAGGTATCCGCCTCGTACGCACAGCACGGTCACCATCAGCCCGTACACGTGGCCCACCGGCAGGAACGCGAGGATGGACGGCTGCTGGCCCGGTTCCCCCATCAGCTTTCCCCATCCCGCGAGGAGGGTGTCGCACTCCGTGGCCAGGTTGGTGTGCGTGATGGCGCAGCCGCGGGGACGTCCGGTCGTACCGGAGGTGTAGATGATGGCGGCAGTCAGCTCCGGGATGACGGCGCAGCGGTGGCGGTGCACCTGGCTGTCCTCGACGTCGCGGCCGGCCTCGGTCAGCCAGTCCACGCAGCCGGCGTCCAACTGCCAGATGTGGCGCAGCTCCCGCAGCCCGCCGCACACCGAGCCGACCGTCATCGCGTGGTCCTCGTGCTCGACGACGACGGCGCACGACTCGGAGTCGGCCAGCACCCAGCGCAGCTGCTCCGGTGAGGACGACGGATAGAGGGGTACGACCTGCGCGCCGACGGACCACAGCGCGAAGCTGAAGAGCGTCCACTCGTAGCGCGTACGGGTCATCACGGCGACCCGGTCGCCGAACCGAACGCCCTCCGCCAGCAGCCCCTTCGCCAGGCCCAGCGCCTTGTCGGCGAAGGCGGCGGCCGAGATCTCACGCCAGGGTCCGCTGCTGCCGTCGGGACTCTCGCGGCGCGCCAGCTGCGGCAACCCCGGCTCGCGGGCGGCCAGTTCGTACACCGAATCGGCCAAACCACCTGATCGCAGCGGCTCCACCAGCGGTGGAAGGCTGTAGTCACGCAACAGCGCACCGCCCTTACCCGGTCTGCGATTCGATCACGACAGTCAGTGACTGAAGGCGAAAATTACCTCGCCGTGAGCCCGGCTGCCTAGGGGGTACAGGGGTGCTCGTGGGCGGAATCCGAGGAGGGTATGTGAGAGAAAAGAGCCGCCCGACCTGAGGCGATGCTTCCGGATGGCGTCGCGAGCTGGGGACCGGCCGGTGGGTTCCGGGTGGCGACGGCGGGTAACCGCCAGGCGGCCGGGCGGGAGATCGCCACCGCCCGTCACCCCCGCGAGGCGCTGTCAGGAGTCGGCAGCCGCCACGATGCTCCACCGGCCGACCTCGGAGTAGTGGGAGTCGTAGATCGCCGAGCCGTCGCCGGGCTTCAGGTCGTAGTGGTGCAGATTCCCGCCCCAGTAACGCAGGATGCGCCCCAGCTCGCCGGCGGCCCGCCCCTCGAATGCCCCGTCACCCATGTCGACTTCGAGAAGAAACTTCACGCCGTGCCTCCCTGCCATGTCCGACCGACGGCCCCGATGCGCTCGCCGGACCACGGCTTCAATCGTCTCATTGAGGTCCTTCTTGAGACTTCTGAAGCCGTCGTCCATGGACGGTGGTTGTGATTGCTCTGTAAGTCTCAAACCGCAGGCGAAGATGCGACAGGCGTGGACGCTGCCGCTCGAACGCGTCCGGTGCGGTGCGGAGTTGGCGACCCGGCACTCGGGCGCGAACGCTGGGCTTCGCTCCGTACAGCGCGGCGAGAGATGTGCGTCCCGCTTGCGCAGGGATCATCGCTGCACAACTCCTGTACAACCCCGTTGTGAAACATAGATGCAACGAAGGGTTGACCCATAGATACAAGGCCCCTAGGTTCCGTGACGCGGTCTTTGAATACCGGACTTCGGAATTCGCTGAACTGCCGCTCCGTCGAAGGGACCACGGGTCAGGGAGGCACGGTGCCATGATCGACACCGCACTGCGCCACGAGTTCGAAGCCGCGCTCGGAACGGATGCCGTACTGACCGATCCGCTCCAGCTGCGGACCTATGAGTGTGACGGCCTGACCGGTTTCCGTGAAGTCCCCGCCCTGGTCCTGTTGCCCCGCACCACCGAAGAGGTCGCAGCCTCCGTCGCCCTGTGCGCGAAGGCGGAGCTGCCCTTCGTCGCGCGGGGCGCCGGTACGGGCCTGTCCGGGGGTGCGGTGCCCGTGGCACAGGGTGTGGTCATCTCCCTGGCCCGGATGCGGCAGGTACTCGAGTTCGATGCCGAGGACCGGCGGATGGTTCTCCAGCCGGGTGTCACCAACGCCGAGATCTCCAAGCTCGCCGCCCCGCACGGCCTCTACTACGCACCCGACCCGTCCAGCCAGGTGGTGTGCACGATCGGCGGCAACGTCGCCGAGAACTCCGGCGGCGCCCACTGCGTGAAGTACGGCTTCACCGTCCACCACGTGACCGCCCTGACGGTCGTGCTCCCGGACGGATCGACGGTGACGCTCGGCGGTGACGCCCCCGAGACCGCGGGGCCGGACCTGCGCGGGCTGTTCATCGGCTCCGAGGGCACCCTCGGCATCGCCACCGAGGTCACCGTCCGGCTGCTGCGCACGCCGCAGAGCGTACGCACGCTGGTTGCCGACTTCCCCACGGTGGAGGCGGCGGGTGACGCCGTCAGCGGAATCATGGCCTCGGGAATCGTGCCGGCGGCCGTGGAGATGCTGGACGCGCTCGCCATCGAGGCGAGCGAAGCGGCCGTACACGCCGGATACAGCCTCGATGCGACCGCGGCCCTGGTCGTCGAACTCGACGGCATGGAGGACGAGTGCGACGAGCAGTTCGAGAAGGTCGTCGCACTGTGCCGTGAGAAGGGCACCACAAAGGTCCGCATCGCCAGGGACGCCGAGGAGCGGGCGCGGATCTGGAAAGGGCGCAAGGCGGCGTTCGCCGCTGTCGGACGGATCAGCCCCGACTACTTCGTCCAGGACGGCGTCGTTCCCCGTACCCGGCTGTCCGAGGCGCTGAGCCGCATCGCGGAGATGTCACGCGCCGAGGGACTGCGCGTGGCCAACGTCTTCCACGCGGGAGACGGCAATCTGCACCCGCTGGTGCTCTTCGACGAGCAGGCGGGCGAGGCCGAGCGGGCAGAGCAGCTCTCCAGTGAAATCGCCGAGATGTGCGTGGAGTTGGGCGGTTCGCTCAGCGGCGAGCACGGCATCGGCCTCGACAAGGCGTGCTCCATGCCGATGATGTTCGGCGAGGTGGACCTGGCTTTCATGCAGCGCCTGCGCCGCGCCTTCGACCCGTCCGGACTGGCCAACCCGGGGAAGGTCCTGCCCACTCCGCGGCTGTGCGGCGAGAGCCCCGGACGCTACCGGCCGCATCCGCTGGAGGCGGCCGGCGTGATCGAAAGGTGGTGAGGAGAGATGGCAGACGACTCCCCGGGGACGCTGCATGAGACCGCCCCGTCCACCGCGTCGGCCCCGTCCGCTTCCCGTGTACGGCCGACGAGCCTCGCCGAGACCGCGGCGGCACTGGAGGCCGCAGCCCAGGAGCAGCAGTCGCTGCTGTTCGCGGGCGCAGGCACCGCACTGCAATGGGGAGCCCCGGTCAGCAGGACCGACCTCGTGGTGGAGACGACGGGCCTCGACCGTCTCGTCAGTCACGCCCCCGAGGACTGGACGGTGAGCGTGGAGGCCGGGATGCCGCTCGCGCAGCTGCAGCAGCTGCTGGCACCGGCCGGGCAGTGGCTGCCTCTCGACGCCCCGACCGAACACGCGGGTGCGACCCTCGGCGGACTGCTGGCCGGAGGCGACGCCGGACCACGGCGCCTGAAGTACGGCGGCCTGAGCGACCTCGTGATCGGGGCGACGCTGGTCATGGCCGACGGCTCCGTCGTCCGTACGGGCGGCGACGTCATCAAGAACGTGGCGGGCTACGACCTGGCGAAGCTGATGGCGGGCTCGCTCGGAGCCTTCGGCCTGGTGGCCCAACTCAACCTGCGCGTACACCCGTTGCCCGAATCCACCGCAACACTCGCGCTGGAGACGGCCGATGCCACGCAGGCACTGGTGGCCGCACGCGCAGTCATGCGCTCACCCCTGGAGCCGGTCGCGGTGGAGTGGGACGGAAAGCAACTGCTGGTCCGCTTCCACGGCACCGAGGACAGCACCGCATCACGCGGGCAACTCGGCACGGAACTGCCCGAATTGGCCGGCGCCGGTGTGCTCGACGCCGAAGGCGAGCACACGGCCTGGGTGCGGACGGCCGCCCTGATCGCCGGTGAGGAAGGGGAGACGGTCCTGCGCGCCGGAACCCATCCGGCTCAACTGCCCGCCCTGCACGCACAGTTGCACGCACTGACGGAAGGCACCGGCGTGGAGGCGACGCTCGTCAGCGGTGTCGCGCAGGGCCTGCACACGGCGGTGCTGCGCGGGGGAGACCCCGAGGAGCACGCGGCCTGTCTGACCGCCTGGCGCGAGACCGTGCAGGAAAGCGGAGGTTCGGTGACGCTGCGCCGCCGCCTCGAAGGTGTGGACGCCGTCGCCGATTCGTGGGGTCCCGCGCCGCCCACCACTCCCGTACTGCGTGCTCTCAAGCGGCAGTTCGACCCTGACGAGCGCTGTGCACCGGGTCGCTTCGCCCCCTGGTTCTGACATCGGCATCCGGTTCCCGAAAACCGCAAACCCGCACCCCCGTCCCCTCTCTCCCCTTCTCACCCCTGCTTCCGGTTCTTCCCGCTTCCCCCGACGTTTCTCGACTTCCCCTCACCGATCCGTACCCCCGGCCCACCCGTAGGGAGTGCCGCATGACCTCGCCGCACGGTGGAACGAACGACGCCCCGGCCGCCAAGGCCTCAGGTTTTGACGCGTTCAACCCGCCCTCCCCGGACCTTCTCTCCGACTGCGTGCACTGCGGGTTCTGCCTGCCCGCCTGCCCCACCTACGCCCTGACCGGCGAGGAGATGAACTCACCGCGCGGCCGCATCTACCAGATCAAGCTCATCAACGAGGGTGAAGCGTCCCTGGACGCCGCCGCGGTGGGGCACTTCGACAACTGTCTGGGCTGCATGGCGTGTGTGACGGCCTGCCCGTCCGGGGTGCAGTACGACCGGCTCATCGAGAGCGTCCGTCCGCAGATCGAGCGCAACTGGGCCCGCTCCCGCAGCGACCGCGCCTTCCGCGAACTGATCTTCCGCATCTTCCCCTACCCGCGCAGGCTGCGGCTGGCCGCCGTCTTCGGCGCGCTCTACCAGCGGCTCGGCATCCGGCGGGCGCTGCACAGGACAGGGCTGCCGCGCAGGCTCCCGGCCCGGCTGCGCGCCCTGGAGGCGCTGATGCCGGACGTGCCGCTGCGCTCAGCTCTGCGGCGGACGCCGGCCCACAGCCCCGCCCGTACAGCAGAAGCCGCCTCCGCCACCGCGACCCCAGCAACTGCGGCCGGCTCCCTTCCCGCGACCGGCTCCCCGGCAGCCTCCACGACCGCCCGGCGCACCGTCGGCATGGTCACCGGCTGTGTGCAGCAGGTGTTCTTCGCGCAGGTCAACGAGGCAACGGTGCGGGTGCTGACCGCCGAGGGGTGCGACGTCGTAGCTCCCCGCGCACAGGGCTGCTGCGGCGCACTGAGCGAACACGCCGGACGGGAGGAGGAGGCCGTCGGGCGCGCCAAGCGGCTCATCGACACCTTCGAAGGGCTCGACGTCGACGTGATCGTCGTCAACGTCGCGGGCTGCGGCTCGGCGCTCAAGGAGTACGGGCGGCTGCTCGCCGACGATCCCGAATACCGCGACCGGGCCGCGGAGTTCGCCGCGAAGGTACGGGACATCTCCGAACTCCTCGCCGAACTCACCCCGTTGGCCCCTCGCCACCCCGTACCGGCGCGTCTCGCCCACCACGAGGCATGCCACCTCGCACACGCCCAGGGCGTCCGCGAAGCCCCCCGCGCCGTCCTGAACAGCGTGCCCGGACTCGACGTCGTCGACATCCCCGAAGCAGACATGTGCTGCGGCTCGGCGGGTGTCTACAACCTCGTGCAGCCCGAACCGGCGGAAGAACTCGGCCGTCGCAAGGCGGACAACGTCCGCTCCACCGCTCCCGACGCCGTGGTCACCGCCAACCCCGGCTGCCTGCTTCAGATTTCACGTCATCTCGACTCGCCACTCCCCGTGCTCCATCCCGTCCAGGTCGTCGACGCCTCCATCCGTGGCGTCAAGCCCTGGTGAGTCGTCCCCCGAGTCCCAACTCGTCACCGGAGGCACCGTGTTCCAACCCGTTCTCGACCCGCTGGGCGGCTCATTGGGGTGGTCGTCGCTCGTAGCGGCCCTGCCCCTGGTCGTCTTCTTCGTCCTCCTGGGCGTGCTGCGCGTGCAGGCATGGCTCTCCGCCTTGGCGGCGCTGGCCACGTCGATCGTCGTGGCGGTGGGCGCCTACGACATGCCCGTCGGTGACAGCCTCAACTCCGCAGTGCTGGGCGCCCTGTTCGGCCTGTTCCCGATCATGTGGATCGTGGTCAACGCCCTGTGGGTCTACCAGATGACCGTCGACACAGGGCACTTCGAAGTGCTGCGCCGTTCCTTCGGCAAGCTCTCCGACGACCAGCGGCTGCAGGCCGTCATCGTCGCCTTCTGCTTCGGCGCACTCCTCGAAGCGCTGGCCGGGTTCGGGGCGCCCGTGGCGATCAGTGCGGTGATGCTCATAGCCCTCGGCTTCAAGCCGTTCAAGGCCGCGACCGTGGCGCTGGTGGCCAACACCGCGCCCGTGGCGTTCGGTGCGATGGGTACGCCCGTCATCACACTGTCCGAACTGACAGGCCTGCCGCTGGAAGACGTCTCCTCCATGGTCGGCCGGCAGACCCCGCTGCTCGCTGCGATCGTGCCCGTGCTGCTGGTCTACCTGGTCGACGGCAAGCGTGGTGTGCGGCAGACCTGGTGGCCGGCGCTCGCGTGCGGACTCTCCTTCGCCGTCGCCCAGTTCCTCTGCTCCAACTACGTCTCCGTCGAACTCACCGACGTCGTCGCCTCGCTCGTCTCCGTCGGCGTGCTCGTGCTGGTGATGCGCATGGGCAACAGCTACACACCCTTGCCCGCGGAAGCCACCGGCGAGTTCTCCTCCGGCACCTCCCCGTCCGCCGGAGGCGGTGCGGGTGACGGCGAGGGCAGCGGTACGGCCGGGGACAAGCCGGCCCACTCGCCGCAGCCAACGGGCGGCACGGACACCGAAGTTCAGGACAGTCGCGGCGCCGCCGTGAAGGCGTACCTCCCCTACGCCGTGATCATCATCGTCTTCGCCGTGACCCAGATACCCGCGATCAAGACACAGTTGGAGAAGGGCGCGGTGCTCTTCGACTGGCCGGGCCTGGACATCGCCGACCCGGTCACCGGGAAGGCCGCGGCCTCCACGGTCTTCAACTTCAACTGGCTGCCCGCCACCGGCACGATGCTGCTGCTCAGCGGTGTGATCACCGCGGTCTTGCTGGCCGTCTCGCCGGGCGTCGCAACACGCGCGTACGGCCGCACCCTGCACCAGCTGCGGTGGGCGATCCTCACCGTGGCGACCGTTCTGGCTCTGGCCTACGTGATGAACCTTTCCGGACAGACCTCCACCATCGGCAACTTCATCGCCGGCGCCGGAGCCGGACTGGCCTTCCTCTCACCGGTGCTGGGCTGGCTCGGCGTTGCGGTCACAGGCTCCGACACCTCGGCGAACGCCCTCTTCGGCATCCTCCAGGTGACGGCCGCCAAGAGCTCCGGCCTCAGTCCTGAACTCCTGGCCTCCGCCAACAGCTCCGGCGGCGTACTCGGCAAGATGCTCTCGCCGCAGAACCTCGCCATCGCCGCCGCTGCGACAGGTCTCAGCGGGCGCGAGCCCGAGCTGCTGCGGAAGGTCGTCGGCTGGAGTCTGGCCCTGCTGCTGGTGATGTGTGTGCTGGTCTTCCTTCAGTCCACAGCCGTGCTGGGCTGGATGATGGTCTCCTGACCTCCCAGAGCCGCTGCGCGGGTGCCACGCAGGTGCCCGCGCAGCGCCGTCCTGTACGCCGCGACATCGCCGCGTTCGAGCAGGTCGACGAGTTCGACGTGCTGGTGGTTGGTGGCGCGCAGCCGGTCGTGATCGTGGAAGACCGCGAACAGCCCCATGCGCTGCTGGCGGTCACGCAGCCCCGCGTACAGGTCGAGCAGGATCGGGTTGTCGGCCGCGCTGACGATCAGCTGGTGGAAGGCCTGGTCCGCGGCGACGAACGCCTTGCCGTCCCCGGCCTCACGCAGCTTCTTCTGCTCCTGAAGCTGCTCCCGCAACTCCTGTACGAGCCCTTCCAGGGCGCTCGCGCCCATGGAGGCGACCTTCCCGGCGGCGAAGGACTCGATCAGTTCCCTCGTCTCCAGCACCGCCTCGACCTCCTTCGCGGAGACCGGGACCACGACAGCGCCACGCTTGGGGTAGAGGCGCAGCAGCCCTTCCGCCTCCAGCCGCAGGAACGCCTCACGCACAGGGGTACGGCTGATTCCGAGCGCTTCGGCCACCGTGCCCTCGCTGATCAGTTCGCCCCCGGCGAGGATGCCCTCGAGTATCCGTTCCTTGGCGTAGTCGTACGCGCGCTGGGACGTGGGGAGAGCCCTTCCCACCTGCTGCCCCCCAACATGGATGGATTCATGTGTCCAAGCGGACAGTAGATGCGGGTCCGGCGGGCGTGCAACCAGGTCCGGGCAGCCTCCGGAGGTGTGGGGGAGGAGGCATGGCCGGGCGGGCGGGTCCGCCGTCCGCGGGGGCCCGTTGGCCGGTGGCGCCGACGATCAGCGATGATGGGAGAAGGAGCCACAGCCAGGACGCTGCAGGCCCGGCACAGACTCCCCACC
>DATMEI010000192.1:0-9776 GCA_035556995.1 Streptomyces sp. | reverse complement strand
CCTCGACCTGGTCGGTGACATCGGCGGCGAAGATCAGCACTCCGCTTTCACCGTCGGCGGTGATGGGCGTGCAGGTGAAGGTGTAGAACGCGTCGCGCGGTTCGCGGCCGTCGGCTCCCTCGCGGGAATCTGCTGCTCCGGCGACGCGGCGGGACTTCACAGTGCGGGGCTTGCCGCTGCGCAGCACCTGGTCCATGAGCGGGAGCAGGCCGAGTTCGACCAGTTCGGGCAGGGCGTCCCGAGCCGCTTCGCCCTGCACCCGGTGGCCGAAGACGGCGGTGTAGGCGTCGTTGACGTAGGCGACGCGGTGATCGGCGCCATGGACGACAGCGGCGAGCGCCGGGACCTGTCCGAGCAGGTCGTGGACGGACAGTGCATCGATGCTGCGGGTGACGAGCGCACTGGGAGTGTCGGCGGCCGCGGACGTCTCCCCGGTCCGGGCAGCTGCGTCGGACGGCTCGGTCTCTCCGGCCGGTGCGGGCGGAGCGTCCTGTACGAGCGGGGCGTCAGGTCCCTCCGTGGCCGTCGCACTGTCCGAGCCGGCGAGACCGGCCGGGCCGGCCGCGGCAGCGCCCCGGCGTTCGGCTCGCGCTGCGGGGACCGTACTGCTCGCACCTTCCACGCTCTCCGCCCCACCGTCCGCACCGGCGTCCACGCCATCGGCGGTCCCGGGGGTTCCGGAGTCCGCGCCATCGGCGGTCCCGGAGGAGGCCGCGGCGCGCTCGGTCGATTCGCGCTCGGACGTCTGCTGCGCCTGCGCTGCGGCTGCCTGGGCGGCTTGAGCGGCTGATGTACGCCGCTGAGTGCCGGGCAGTCGGGCGCTCCAGCGCGTGAAATTCACGGTCGTCCGATTCCTTGTGTTGTACGGAAGACGGCCTCCCGCCGGGCCGTCGTGCTGGTCACTCTGTGCGGATGCGAGCCCACCCATGGTCACATGTCCCGCGTGGTGCACGGCGGTCACATTGGATCACGCATCGGTCACCCTTGAGGTCACCCTGCGGCCTTCCGTGAGGCGGCCCGCCGGAGCCTCGACCTGCTCGCCAGGTCCCCGTCCGAACTCAGGTCCGTTCACCGCGACGGCTTGCGCCGGCGGCGAGTTCGAACTCCGCACGCGGATGTTCGAGCGACCCGAGCGAGACGATCTCGCGCTTGAACAGCCCCGCCAAGGTCCATTCGGCGAGCACGCGCGCCTTTCTGTTGAAGGTGGGGACACGGCTGAGGTGGTACGCCCGGTGCATGAACCACGCGGGATAGCCCTTCAGCTTGCGTCCGTAGACGTGCGCGACGCCCTTGTGCAGTCCGAGGGAGGCGACGGAGCCCGCGTAGGCGTGACGGTAGTCGCTCGACGGCTCGCCCCGCAGGGTGGCTGCGAGATTGTCCGCGAGCTGTCTGGCCTGGCGTACGGCGTGCTGGGCGTTGGGCGCGCAAAGCGATCCGGGTTCGCCCTTCTCCTCAGCGATCAGGTCGGGCACGGCAGCGGCATCGCCGGCGGACCATGCGTTGTCGACGCCGTCGACGCGCAGTTGGGGCGTGCACTTGAGTCTGCCCCGGTCGTTCAGCGGAAGTCCGGCGGCTCCGAGGATGGGGTGCGGCTTGACGCCGGCCGTCCACACGAGGGTGCGGGCGGGGTGACGGGAGCCGTCGCTCAGCACGGCCACCCTGTCCTCGCAGGAGTCGAGGCGCGTGCTCAGACGTACGTCGATGTTGCGGGCGCGCAGCTCGCGCAGGGCGTAGACGCCCATCTCCTCGCCGACTTCGGGAAGGATCTTGTCCGCGGCTTCGACGAGCAGGAACCTCAGTTCCTCCGCCCGCACGTTGTGGTAGTAGCGGCAGGCGTACCGGGCCATGTCCTCCAGCTCGGCGAGCGCTTCGACGCCCGCGTAGCCGCCGCCGACGAAGACGAACGTGAGGGCGGCGTCGCGCACTTCGGGATTGCGGGTCGAGGAGGCGATGTCGAGCTGTTCGAGCACGTGGTTGCGGAGCCCGATGGCTTCCTCGACTGTCTTGAATCCGATGCCGTGCTCGGCGAGTCCCGGGACAGGGAGGGTGCGGGAGACGGAACCGGGCGCCAGCACGAGCTCGGTGTACGGGATCTCGACCGGGCCGGTGCCCTCCTCCTCGCTGGCCAGGGTCCTGACGTGGGCGACGCGCCTTCCGTGGTCGACCGACACGGCCTCACCGATGACGAGACTGCAGCCCGCCAGCACCCGGCGCAGGGGGACGACCACATGGCGCGGGGAGATGGATCCGGCCGCTGCTTCGGGAAGAAAGGGCTGGTACGTCATGTACGGCTCGGGATCGACGACGACGATTTCGACGCCGCCCTGCCGGCCGTCGCCGGGTCGCTGCCCGTCCTCCCGTTCCTGCCCCTGTTCCTCCGCCCGTTCCTGCGCCTGCCCCTGTGGGGTGCGTTTGAGCTGGTGCTTCAGCTTCCGCTGGAGGCGGAGGGCCGTGTACATGCCCACATAGCCGCCGCCGATCACAAGAATGCGCGCGGATTCCTTCTTCGCCTTCGTCACTCGTCCATGACGCACCCGCGGCCGGGTGTTTGTCCACAGGCACAGAGAAATTGTGTAACTGACGGAGTAACAGCCCCCGCTTCGCCCCACCACCCCCTCGGCCGGGGCTTCGCGCAGGTCAGCGACGCGTGGGAGGGATGTTGAACGTCGCGTTCCGGAAGGGGACAGGGTGGTGTTCCGGCCTTGCTGGGACAGCTGTGAACCCACCCCCTTCTCTCTCGACCAGGGCTGAACTATCTTCGTGTCTTCGGGGGTGCGGTGCTTGACGACCGCGGTGCCAGCGCCACCGGCCGCAAAAGCGCGAGGGTCTCCGGGGGGAGACTTGATGACCGGGGGAAACAAATATGCGCATTCAGGGTATTCACGGCTCTCATTCGGTTGCCGCTGCCATGGCAGCGGCGCCTGACAGCGGGAGCCAGGGGGCGGGCAGCGGCGTCAGCGGGATCGGCGCCGTGGACGCAGCCGGCGGCTTGGACAGAGCCGGCGTCGTCGAGCAGGCCGCAGACACGGGCACCGCCCCGCGTCCCACTCCACTGCGGGTGGACGCGCAACGGAATCTGGAACACGTACTTCGGGCGGCCCGCGAGGTCTTCGGGGAGCTGGGTTACGGCGCACCGATGGAGGACGTCGCCCGGCGGGCACGAGTCGGAGTAGGAACCGTCTACCGCCGCTTTCCGAGCAAGGACGTACTGGTCCGTCGCATAGCGGAAGAGGAGACTGCTCGGCTCACCGAGCAGGCGCGAGCCGCCTTGGGCCAGGAAGAGGAACCGTGGTCGGCCCTGTCCCGTTTCCTGCGCACGTCAGTCGCGTCGGGCGCGGGGCGGCTGCTGCCGCCGCGGATACTGCGCGCCGACGGCTGGAGCACCGACGCGACAGGGCCGGACGCTCCGGCGCGGCTGCCCCAGCAGCGGCAGGCCGAGTACGGACAGGAAGGCCAGTCGGGGCTGAGGCTGGTGCCGGAGGGCACCAGCGCCTCTTCCCTGCCGGGGCAGTCGCACACGCAGACGGATGTGCTCGGCAACCGGCTCGAAGACCTCGACGAGGACTCCGGCTGCGCGGAGTTGCTGGGCATGGTGGGCCAGCTGGTGCAACGAGCCCGGGACGCGGGGGAGTTGCGTACGGACGTGACCGTCGGCGATGTGCTGCTGGTGATAGCCACCGCAGCTCCTTCGCTTCCGGACGCGGTCCAGCAGGCGGCAGCGTCACGACGGTTGCTGGACATACTGCTGGAGGGCCTGCGCCCGCGGCGCAATTCGTGAGCCAAGCCGTGAGCCCGCCCTGGGGCGGGGCTGACGCACTGCCTGGGCGTGGTTGGGCCGGGAAGCACGATCGTGTCTTCCCGGGCCCGGCTCCCCTCCCGCTCCCCTCCCGCTCGTCCCCGGAGTTGAAAAGGGGTCGAAAGGGAGTCGACACCGGGCGTTGAGGACGGGAGTTGAGAACGGGCGCTGCTCAGCCCAGCCCCGGTGTCCGCGGCGGTACGGGCGTGGACTGGATGATCGAGGTCGTGGTCTGTCCGTACAGCAGGAAACGGTCCAGGACTTCCTCGAAAGTGGTGAGGTCTGTGGCGTGCACCTTGATCAGGTAGCAGTCCTCGCCGGTGATGCGGTGGCATTCGCTGACCTGGGTGAGACTTCGCGCGAGTTCGGCGATCTTCGGCAGCTGCCCGGGCCCCGGACGTACGCGTACGAAGGCGGCCACGGGATAGCCGAGCGCCGCCGGGTCCACATCCAGGCGATAGCCGCGGATGACTCCGCTTTCCTGAAGCCGCCGCACCCGGTCCCGCGCGGTGGGCACCGACACCTCGACGCGGCGGGCCAGCTTTGCCGTCGGCATCCGCGGCTCAGCGTCGAGTTCGGCCAGAATGGCACGTTCCACTGCGTCCATCTTCATCATCGCCAAGTCGATAGCTCCGAAAGGAACCCAACAGCAAAGCATTGAGCAGTTCAGTTTGCCTTTCCGGCATGGTTCCCGCCTCTCATGGTTGCGACCATGCAGCACGTGGTCAATATCCCGCCCGGCTCACATGCCGGTACGTCCCCGTCCCAGGTCCCCGTCCGTACATCGGCCGGAGGCACGTCGCCCGCCGGAGGCACCTCGTCCGCGGACACGTCGTCCAGCGCAGGCACGTCGCCGGGTGGAAGCACGTCGCGCTTCGCCAGGGCGACGGACCGGCTGCCGCCGTCCGCGTTCTTCGTGACCAGCGCCGTCTTCCACTACCTCGGTCCTGCTTTCGCGGTTCTGCTCTTCGCCCGTATCGACGTGCTCGGCGCGGCCTGGCTCCGTATCGCCTCCGCTGCGGTCGTCTTCGTCGCCTGGCGGCGGCCGTGGCGGGTGTGGGGAGCTTCCTCGTGGCGTCAGCGCCGTCTGCTTCTGGCGTTGGGTGCCGTTCTCGGGCTGATGAACAGTGCGTTCTATCTCGCCCTGGACCGGCTGCCGTTGGGCACAGTCGGTGCGATCGAGTTCCTCGGTCCGGTGCTGCTGGCAGCTGTCGGTCTCCGCTCCCTGCGCAACGTGCTCGCGCTCGCCATGGCCGTGACCGGGGTCTGCCTGCTCACCGATGTGCATCTCGTCGCCGAACCCCTCGGCCTGGCCTTCGCTTTCGGCAACTGCGTTCTGTTCGTGCTGTACGTCGTCCTCGGGCACCGGCTTGCCGCAGACGGGGGCGCGTCCGGCATCGACCGTCTCGGCGCCTCGATGCTGATCGCGATGATCGCTGTCGCTCCCGTCGGATTCAGCGATGCCGCGACTGCTTTCACCGAGCCGGTTCTCCTGGCGTGCGCATTCGGCGTGGGGGTCTGCTCGTCCGTCATTCCCTATGTGTGCGATCAGTTGGCCATGGCACGCATCGCGCGGTCGACGTTCGCGCTCATGCTCTCGCTGCTCCCGGCAACGGCGGTGATCGTCGGCGTTTTCGTGCTGGCCCAGATCCCGACCTGGCTCGAATTCTGCGGCGTCGCCCTGGTCGTCGCCGCAGTCGCAGTCCACCAGGAACGGGCCGGAGCGCAGCCGGAGTAAGCGGGGTCAGCACGCAGACCGCGGATCGGCAGGGCAGGCGGGCCCGGCTCAGCTTTGCCGCGGTGTGAGCGCCGTCAGGCCGGCACGAACAGCGGCAGCGCTCTTCTCGAGCTCATCGCGCTCCCGCAGCTGCCAGTCCGCGGAAATCCGGAAGCCGTCACCGGCGAAGCGAGGGAGGACATGCAGGTGCACGTGGAAGACCTCCTGGAAGGCGGCCTCACCGTCAGCCAGAAAGAGGTTGACGCCATCGCATCGCAGATCTGAGCGGCGCAGCGCTCGTGCCATCCGTTGCGCGACCGACCACACCCGGGTGCCGGGAGTCTCCTCCAGATCCTCCAGGCCGACCGCGTGCGCCCGGGGCACAACGAGCAGATGGCCCGGATTGACAGGGCGGAGATCCATGAAGGCCACCACCAGGTCGTCCTCGTAGACGATGCTCGCCTCGGCCTGGCCTCGCACGATGGAACAGAAGACGCATTCGCCGACGCTCATGGCACTCCGGCGCCCCCTTGTGTCGGACTTGTATCGGAGAAACAGGAACGGTACGGGATTCCCAGTCCGGAGCTCAACGGCCCGGTTCACCCCTGCAGTTCAACAGTCGGCGTCACAGCGCCGGGCGCTCCTGGGCAGGCAGCACTCCGCCCGCGACGGCGCGCTGCCGCGGCGCGGCGGAGCCCGTCCAGCACGTGCCGCGGCGGGAGATGAGCCGGCGCAGCCACAGTTCCGTGGAGACCAGATCGGCAAGGCCGTCGAGAGGCAGCGGCTCGCCTTCGGAAGCCGCGCGGATCGCCTTACGCACGACCCTCGCCTCGACCAGCCCGGCGTCCGCGAGGAGCGGGGCGTCGAAGAGCTGCAGGAGTTCGCCGACTGCGGTGCGCAGCCCCGCCCGTACGGACGCCGCCTGTGAGGCGTGCGACGGCGCGCCCCAGCCGGCGGGCAGGTCGTGTACGCCCGCGCCGTTCAGCACCGCCCGCAGTACGGACGCCCGCGCACCCGGCTTGACCCGGAGCGCTTCGGGGAGGTCCCGGCATGCCCGTACGACCTGGTTGTCGTAGAAGGGGGCGTGGAGCCGCTGGTTGCGGATCTCGGCGGCCTGTTCGAGGACACGGTGGTCGGCGGCCTGCCGGGCGAGGGCGGCGCGTGCGCGGCGTTCGCCGGGGCGTTCGACGGTGGGGCGGTTCCTGGCCGCGGTCTCCAGCCGCAGCGACACCTCGGCCAGTGCTTCTCCCGTCAGCCACCTGGCCGCAGGCCCGGGACGGCACCAGGTGAGCGCGGCGACCGAGGCGCCGACCGCGCCCTCGCTGCCGTAGCCTCCCGCGCCGCCGAAGACGCCGAGGTCGGCAAAACCTTTCCCCATGCCCTCGCCGGACCCCGCACCACCCTGCGAACTGCGCGAACTGCCCCCCGGCCCCGTCCCGTTCTGCGCGAAGCCGCCGGTGCGCAGCCGTACGGCCGCCTCCGTGATGCCGTCCCTGTACTGCGTACGTGCAAGACGGCGTGCCGCCCGGTACACCGTCCACGGCACGAGCACCGACCGTCCCGGCGGTACGTCCTCGGCGCGCGCCAACGCGGCGACGGGCCGCAGCAGATGACGGCGGCGACGGTCCATCAGCAGGTCGGCGAGGCGCGCCGGATGAGCGTCCAGGACGGGCCGGGCGCCCAGCCCGACGAAATGGTCCGAACTGCCGACTGCGAGCCGCTGCCGGTGTCTGTCCGCGATGACCAGGGAGGGGCCGGGCTCGTCCGTGAGGGGCCCTTCCAACTCGGCGTAGGGCAGGGCCTCTTCGCCGGCTGCGACGACGAGGTGGTGCAGGCGTGGGTTCTCCGCCATGCTGCGCGCGCGTTCGAGTTCCGCGGCGGTGGAAGTGGCGTTGGTGGCAAGGTCGTTGAAGGTCACCGCGAGCAGCCGTTCGCCGGCTTCCGCACCGAGCGTGCCGTGTACGGTGCCGGGCATCCCGGGCAGTCCGGCGGCGAGCAGGGCGAGGGTGCCGGAGGCGGGGCCGCCGGAGAGGTCGGCGCCGACGCCCGGGGCGGGGCCGCCGCGAGCGGCGCGCCGGTCGGCCGGTCCCATGCCGGGGACGGGGCCGGGGTCGCGGCCGTCCATGCCGGGCGCGGCGTGACCGTAGCGGGGGCCGGGGCGGGGGCCGGGGCGGGGGCCGTAAGTGCCGTTCCCGTAGGCGGCATCGCCGTACGCGCCGTTCCCGTAGGCCGTGTTCCCGTAGGCACCGTCGCCGTACGCGCCGTCGGCGGGGTCTTCGTACGCGCCGTACGTGCCGTACGCACTGCCGTCGGCACCGTGGGCACCGTGGGCACCGTTGGCACCCCTGATCCCGCCGGTCCCGGCGGTGTCATACCCGGGCTCGTGATCCGGCTCGTGATCCCGCCCGTACCCGCGATCGCTCTCCGAGGCGTGCCGCGGCGCCGCAAGCCGCGCCCGCACCGCCTCGACAAGCGCGTCCCGTACCGCCGCCACCGCCTTGTCGGGGTCGACGGGCGGCGGCGCCGAGACGACGAGGGAGGCGGACGGCTCGTAGCTGGTGATCTCGCGGCTGCCGCCCTCGCGCAGAATCAGCGCGTGCCCCGGCGGTACGCGCCGCACGCCCGCGTACGGAGTCCCGTCGCCCAGTGCCTCCGGCGCGTCCGGGCAGGCCAGCAGCGCGCCCAAGTGCCCGATGTCGAGCTGCGCCTCGATGAGGTCGGCGAGCGGGAGGGCAGCGGTGGCGTAGGCGGTGCCGCCGTCCCAGGGGGTGTGGAAGACGGGACGCGCGCCCGCGAGGTCTGCGGCGACGGTGAGCCGGCGTCCGACGCAGGCGACGGCTGTGTAACTGCCGGGCCAGGCAGTCAGATGCCGGTAGGCGCCGCCGCGTGCGGCGGACAGGCCCAGGCGCAGTTCTTCGTCGGTGGCGCCGCAACAGCCGAAGACGGCAAGGCGGTTGCTGCCGGCCTGGATGACGCGGACCTCGTCCGGACGCCAGTCGCCGACCGCCCACAGGGGGTCGGGTTCACTCCACAGAAGCTGGGCGCCCACCGGCTGCAGGGTGCCCGGAGCGACCTGACCGCCACCTGGGGCGGCGCTGCTCCATCCCACCAACCATCGCATCGCCGCCCGCCTCCGCTGCCTGAATGACGCCGTCTGTGAGCGTGCTGTCAGCTGCCCTTGCGGCCATGTTGCCACGAGACCGGTGCACGAGAGGCGTGAAAGGGGCGCATATCTGGCCTCAACGCGCCGCGGGTGAACGCGGGTTGCGCGGCTCGTGCGCCCGTAGTCCCCCGTAGTCCACTGCCGTTCAGGGGTGTGTACGTGCTGCGGTACGACCATGGGGCACGGCATATACCGCCGGCGTCGGCATCCGGCACCCCACCGCTGACCGATGTTATTCGGCCAAGTATGAGGCGGCGGCAGCACGTTGACGGAGCTCTGCGGCCCAGCGGGCGTGGGCCGCGGACCCTACACGCAGTGTTCACCGTCCCCGCGTCACGCTCCGGACTCCACCCGCTGCGGAGGCCGTTGAAAGCCTCGCGGCAACTCCCCCGGCGCAGCCACGGGAAGACCTCGGATCCCGGAGCAGAACCGCCGCAGGACGCGCGGAGACGGCGACGGCCCGGGAGGCTTCTCCAACCTCCCGGGCCGGACCATCCGCCCGCGGGGAGCGGGGCGGCGGTTTCCCCCAGCCCACTGGTCCAGTGCAGCGGGCCGACCCACGCACCACCCATGGAACAGCCCGCCCGCAGACCCGCACAGGCGCATGCGCAGGCGCACGACCACACGCCGGGAGCACGGGCGCACGCATCCCGCACGTACCGTTATCCGACGTTTTCCGCACCCGTTTTCGGCCGACTGCCGTGCACCGCCGGGGGGTTGGCACGTGACGGACGCACGTACACGCAGACAGTCACGGATACGGTCACCCGCACCGGCTCGTGTGCGGCTCCGCCGACGGCTCGTGCACGTACACGAATCCCGCCATCCGCACCGGCGCCCCTTAACGGTAGGGATGCGGCGAACTACGCTAAGTCCTCAGTGCGTCCCGCGCCGTGCAGGCGTAGGGAGGCATCCCGCGCTTCTCGCGCGGGCAGGAGGTGCCTCGCCCCCGGTCGGCGCCGGGACGTGGGGCGGCCGTCGGTGTGTGTCAGGGGTGTGCGCGCATGTCCAGGGAGCCACGCGGGCCGAATGAGAAACTCGGCACCGTTCTCGCCCTCGCAGGAATCAGCAACGCCGGACTCGCCCGCAGGGTCAACGAC
>DATMEI010000191.1:0-9557 GCA_035556995.1 Streptomyces sp. | reverse complement strand
GACGCCGACAAGGAGGGCTTCCTGCGCTCCGGTACGTCCCTGATCCAGACGATCGGCCGTGCGGCGCGAAACGTCTCCGGGGAGGTGCACATGTACGCCGACAAGGTCACTCCGGCCATGGAGAAGGCCATCGAGGAGACCAACCGCCGCCGCGAGAAGCAGATCGCCTACAACGAGGAACGCGGCCTCGACCCGGAGCCGCTGCGCAAGAAGATCGGCGACATCGTGGCCGACATCGCCCGCGAGGACATCGACACCGAGCAGCTGCTGGGCTCCGGATTCCGGCAGGAGAAGAAGGGCAGCGCGGCCGAGCGTACGGGCAAGGCGAAGGCTCCCACCCCGGCCAGGCCGGCGGGCCGGAAGCAGCGTGGCGGCACCGAGGTGCTCACGGACCGTCCCGCCGCCGAACTGGCCGAGATGATCGAGGAGATGACGGACCGTATGCGGGCCGCCGCGGCAGAGCTCCAGTTCGAGGTGGCGGCGCGGCTGCGTGACGAGGTGAAGGACCTGAAGAAGGAGCTGCGCCAGATGAAGGAGGCGGGTCTGAAGTAGTCGCTGTTACGGCGGCGGAGACGGTGATCCGGGCGGAGTGTTGCAAGAGCGACACAAAGGCGGTCGCCCTGACCGGGCCCTTCGCGCGCATGCGTAGGCTCGGAGCGTGACCGTCATCGGGAGCGACGATGGCGGCAGGAAGTCGAGAGGGGTACGCACGTGTCGGTGAACTTGTCCAAGGGACAGGCCATCAGTCTGCAGAAGAGCGACGGGGGCACTCTGTCGGCAGTGCGGATGGGACTCGGCTGGAAGGCTGCCCCGCGCCGGGGGCTCTTCGGCAAGCGCAGCAAGGAGATCGATCTCGACGCCTCTGCCGTGCTGTTCGCCGACAAGCAGCCCGTGGACGTCGTCTTCTTCCGCCACCTGGTCAGCGACGACGGTTCCGTCAAGCACACCGGTGACAACCTGGTCGGCGGAGCCGGGCAGGGCGGCGACGACGAGGCCATCATCGTGGACCTTCAGCGCGTCCCGGTCCACATCGACCAGATCGTCTTCACCGTCAACTCCTTCACGGGCCAGACCTTCGAAGAGGTGGAGAACGCCTTCTGCCGCCTTGTCGACGAGTCCAACGGCCAGGAGATGGCGCGCTACACGCTGACCGGCGGCGGCCAGTACACCGCTCAGATCATGGCCAAGGTCCACCGGCAGGGCAGCGGCTGGCAGATGACCGCCGTGGGCTCGCCGACCAACGGCCGTACCTTCCAGGACCTGATGCCGGCGATGGTGCCGCACCTCTGACCGGGGAAGCGGACGGCGCACAAGGCGAGTTGGCGAGCAGAACAGCGCGATAGGGGGCGGCGAAGATGGCTGTCGAGCTGGTCCGGGGGCAGAACCACCCATTGCCCGGAGCCCGTTTGGAGATCCGGGTGTCCGCGGCCAAGCCGGTCATCGCGGGGGCGACACTCAACGACGCGGACGGCCGGATGCGCGAGGCGGGGTGGATAGCTCATCCCGCAGAGCCACACCTTCCCGGACTTGAAGTCTCCCGCCAGGCCGCGGCGGACCACCGGCTCGCGGTGGACCTCGACGCGCTGCCCGGAGAAGTGCACCGGGTCAACTTGCTGCTCGCTCTGCCGACGGGGGTCGGCGGCCCGGTGAGCTTCGGCGCCGTCGCCGCCCCGTTCGTGGCCGTCACGGAGCTCGACGGCGGCGAGGTCGCGAGCTACAGGGCTGCCGGCCTCGACGCGGAGTCGGCCGTCGTCGCCCTGGAGCTGTACCGCAGAGAGGGCAGTTGGAAGGTCCGCGCCGTCGGACAGGGATATTCCGGAGGGCTTGCGGCGATGCTCGCCGACCAAGGGCTGCCCCGGGCGCAGGAGTTGGCCGCCACGATCAACGAGGCGGTGGCAGCGGGCGTGGCCCGCGCGGTTGCGGCGCCTCCGCCGCGTACGGACGAGGACCGGGCCCGGCGAGGAGCCACCGTCGGCGGCGCCCACGGTGTCGCAGGCGGCGCGGGAGCAGGAGCAGGGGCGGGCGGGGAAACGGGCGGGGCCCCGGGCCTGGGCACTCCGGACCGGAGCACTCCGGACCGGGGCGGCTCCGGCAGCATGCCGGGCGCGTCCGGCACGGAACCCCCGGCGCAGTTGCCGGCCCAGCCGGAGCCCGGTGACGGACGCATCAGCTATGAGCACCCCAACCGCTCTTCGTCGCCCCAGCCTTCGGGGCCGTCGCAGTCTTCGGGCCCTTCGCCTGCGGCAGACCCGCCGTCCACTCCCGGCGAGCCCGGAAGCGACGGTGCGTACGCACCCGTCGCCGGGGACGCCAACGGCTGGAGCATGGACGAGCGGCTCTACAACCAGATCTGGGACATGTTCGAGGACTTGGCCCGTACGGTCGCGGCCTACCGCTCCGCCGTCGACTTCGCAGAGTCGCGGATGGAACAGGAACTGGACAAGGTGCTCTCCGATCCGCGCAGCCGTGTCGGGCCCGCCGCCGACGCGGCGCGGAACGAGGCCCGCTCCAAGCACGCCCGGCTCGTCGAGCAGGCCCGCGCTGTGCTCGACCGGGACCTGGGGCAGCTCAAGGCAGAGGCCGATGTCGTCGAGCCCGCGCTGTCACCGGCCTACGCCCGCTGGGACAACCCGGTCTGGCATGCCTACTCGACGCCCATGGAGACGCCGATGGCGATGCGGCTCGGTGATCTCAGCCTCCCCGAGAGCATCGGCCTGCGGATCCCGATGCTGGTGCGCCTCCCGCTGGAGCGCGGCTTGTGGATCGACTGCGGCCGCGGCGGCTCCGAGGAGTCCTCCATCGTGAGCTCCGACGAGTTGCGCCGCCTCGCCGCCGAAACCGCGACGGCGATCGCCGCCCGGCTGGCGGCGGTCTACCCCGTCGACGACTTCACGCTCAACGTGATCGACCCGGCGGGTTCGGCCACGGCTGCGCTCGCGCCGCTGCTGGAGTCAGGCGTGCTGCGGGAGCCGCCCGCCGCCGGCGCCGCGGGTGTGAGCGCAATACTCGAAAAGCTCACCCAGCGCGTCGACTTGGTGCAGATGGCCGTGCGCAGCGGCGCCACCGACGCGCTGCCGCCCGACCTCGACACCGCCGAGCAGCTCCTCCTTGTGCACGACTTCCCGCACGGCTTCGACGACAGGGCCGTCACTCAGCTGCGTTATCTCGCCGATGAGGGACCTTCCGTCGGGGTCAGTCTGCTGATGGTCGCCGACCGTGAGGACGCCAGCGCGTACGGGCCGGTGCTCAGCCCGCTGTGGCGCGCTCTGATGCGCATCACGCCGGTCCCGGACGACCATCTGGCCGACCCCTGGGTCGGCCATCACTGGACGTACGAGCCGCCGTTGGTGCCCCGCGGAAGCCAGGTGCTGACGCAGGTGCTGCATCAGGTCGCGCAGGCGCGGCGTACGTACGGCGGTGGCTGACGGCTCACGGCTGACAGTTGCCGCGGCTGTGGCCGTACGGGCCGGGGCCGGCCGCCGCAAGGACTTACGGGGAGGCCGTCTCGACGCTCGTGCCCTTGCGCGGCGTTGGCGCTCTGACCAGCGAGTCTTTACGTTTCCTTGGTGTTGCTTTACTCTTCTTTTTGCGGAGGGGAGTATTCCCACCACCTCGCGGCGTGCTCGTCAGTACGGACCGGACATGACCGGTCCCGGGGCGCCGGTCCGGAAGCAGCGTCTGCGACGCTCCGGGCGGAAGAGACCTCCGGCCCCTGCGTACACGCGAGCCGGAGGATGCGTTCATGGATGTCTCCCTGAGTGTCTGGGTGCTGACCATTGTCGGTCTGTGCGCCCTGATCGCCGTCGACTTCTTCATCGGCGGCCGTAAGCCACACGAGGTCTCCCTCAAGGAGGCCGGAGTGTGGACCACGGTGTGGATCGTCCTCGCCGGGCTCTTCGGCGTCGGACTTCTGCTCTTCGGGAACGCGCAGGCGTCCGGGGAGTTCTTCGCCGGCTTCGTCACGGAGAAGTCGCTCAGCGTCGACAACCTCTTCGTCTTCGTCCTGATCATGGCGAAGTTCGCCGTGCCGTCCATCTACCAGCAGCGGGTCCTCATGGTGGGCGTGCTGATCGCGCTCGTGCTCAGGGCCGTCTTCATCGCGGCGGGCGCGGCGGTCATCTCGACCTTCTCCTGGATCTTCTTCATCTTCGGTGCCTTCCTCATCTGGACGGCCTGGAAGCTGATCAAGGAGGCGCGGGAGGACCACGAGGAGGACGAGTACGAGGAGAACCGCTTCCTGAAGATGGTCGAGCGCCGTGTCCCGTCCACGGAGGAGTACCACGGCACGAAGCTCTTCGTCGTCGAGAACGGCAAGCGGCTGATGACGCCGATGCTGATCGTGATGCTGGCCATCGGGTCGACGGACGTACTGTTCGCGCTCGACTCCATCCCGGCGATCTTCGGCCTGACCCAGGACCCGTACATCGTCTTCACCGCCAACGCTTTCGCACTGATGGGCCTGCGCCAGTTGTACTTCCTCATCGGCGGTCTGCTGCGGAAGCTGGTGCACCTCTCCTACGGCCTGTCGGTCATCCTCGGCTTCATCGGCGTCAAGCTGGTGCTGCACGCGCTCCACGAGGCCGGTGTGCACGTGCCGGAGATCAGCATTCCGGTGTCCCTGGGCGTCATCTGCGCCGTCCTGGTCGTCACCACCATCACGAGCCTGGCCGCCTCCCGCAAGGCAGAGCGCGAGGAGCAGAGCGGCCGGGGCGGCGACAAGAAGAACGCGGACATCTGAGCGGTCGACCGGTCGCAGCGGTCGTCCAGGCCCTCCAGGTAGTCCAAGTGCCGGTGCTGCCCGAGCCGTTCGCGGCCCGGGCAGCACCGGCCGGATCGTTCACCGGGTGATCTTCACCTGCCTCTCCGTGCTCTCACCGTTGACCTGCACCGTGAGCGTGACGGTGCCGGGACGGTGAGCGGTCAGGGTGTTCGTGCGCGGATCGTACGAAGCGGAGCAGCGGCTTTCGGCATGGTGCGACGTGCTCCGGCCAGGGCTGCCGCTGACGCAGAGATTGCCTGAGCCGGACCAGTCCGCGCTCACAGGCCAGCCGACCGGCACCTTCCGCGCTGCCTCGCCCTCTCCTTGTGTGACGGTGGCCGCTGCCGGGGCCGACTTGCCCACCTCCAGCTCGCCGGGGGCCTTCAGCCCGAGGCTGTCCACATGCGCCCTCGTCTGGGCGGCTATCCAGTCGTGCCCGTGCCCGTGCGAGTGCCGCACGGAACCCTGGTCGACGCCGAGCATCGACCAGCCGGTGAAGCCCCCCTCGCCGGGCGGCGCGGCAGGCGCCTTCCCGGAGTTGCCGTTGACCAGATACGGGACTCCGTCGACCCGCGAGGCGTCGAAGACGCCCACGTGCGACCCGACGAAGGCCACACCCTTGCCCGTACGGGCGCGGAAGTCGCCCAGCCACTTCTCCAGCAGATCGGCCTCCATCCTGTCCGTGAGACTGCTCGCCTGCTGCCCCGTCGGATCGCGAGGCGGCACGTGCTGCACGACGGTCACGGACGAGACGGACGGGTCCTCGGCCGCCGCATCCAACTGCCGCCGCAGCTCCCGCAGTTGTGCGTATCCGCCGCCGCGGATCGTCAGCGAGGAGGTGTCCAGGGTGATGAACCGGCTGCCCTTGTGGTCGAACGTGCGCTGTGCCGGGCCGAATTCATCGACGAACCCGTCGATGCTGCCGCCCATCACCTCGTGGTTGCCCGGCACGTAGAACCAGTCGACGGCGTCCCCCAGTTCCTCCTCCAGCACTCGGCGGGCGAAGCCGAGGTCTTCCTTGGACCCCTCGTCGACCAGGTCGCCGTTGACGATGACGAAGTCGGGTCCGGCGGCCCGTATTTCGCGCAGGGTACGGCGCGCCTGCCGTACGACGGCACTGTCCGGATCGCGTGCCACGAACTGCGCGTCCGACATCACCGCGAAGCGCCAGTCACGTCCGGCGACGTCCGCCGCCGTCGAGATCAGCGGGTCCTGGGTACGGGCCGCAGCGGGCAGTTCCACATCGGGCGGGGTGCGGGCCACCAACTCGTCGATCACGACCTCACCGGTGTACTGCTCGGCGGGCCGGGTCTCGGCGAGGTAGAAGCGGTGCAGCCGCAGCGGATAGGTGACGCCTTCGGGGACGTCGAAGGTGACCTGCTGCCAGCCCTCCTCGGCGAGGTGCTCGCCGCGCAGCACCTGGTTGGTGCCGGCGGCGTCCTTCAGGTGCAGCGAGGGCCACGCGCCCTTGCCGTCACTCCTGACCCACATGGTGAAACCCTGCGGCTGCCCCGAAACGGGCACGTCCTGGGGCGGGGTGGCGTAGGCGGCGCGGGTGGCCGTGGACTGGCTGAAGTCGTAGGTCAGCTTCAGGCCGGTGCCTTCGTGGCCGCCCGGGTCCGCCGCCAGCGAGCCCCCGGCGCGTGCGGCGCTGAACTTCCACTCGGCCGCGTCCTCGAAACCGGCGACCTTCTGGTCGTGCAGCCCTACGGTCACTGCGAGTTGGGCGGTTCGGCCCTTGACCTTGACCGTGACGATGCCGGACGCCGAATCCTGACCGGGGCGGGCTCTCACCGTGAAACCGCCCTGTGCCGCGTCCGGTGAGATGACGAAGCGTGAACGGTCGTAGTCCAGACGGGCGTCGGCCGGATCAACGGGGGCGCTGGTGCCTTCTGCGTCGAAGCCGACCAGGCCGAAGGAGCCCTCCGCGCCGCCGTCCGCCAGGCCCACACGCTCATGTGTGGGCCGGATGCGGGCCAGTTCACCGATGACCGACAGCTCCGTGGAGCCACGGGCACGGCCCTGCCGGGCGGTGACATCGGTCGAGCCGGCACGGCGCGCGTGAAAGACGCCCGCATCATCGACCCGGCCGATACCGGACCGTTCCGTCGACCAGCGCGGGCTGCCCTCGGCCGGACCGTACGTCTCGTCGTACCCGGCAGCGGTCAACTTCCGCGTCAGCCCGGGGAATACGCGCTCCGGATGGCCGCCGGGCATGTTGTCGGCAGTGGGGGCGGACGCGGGGTCGGCAGCCGTCTCCACCCAGAAGCCCTTGAGACCGCCGCTGCCCTCCGGTGCCGTCAGCGCAAGCCCGTTGGGCACCTCACGCTCCTCCCCGTCGGAGGGGGCGTTCTCCAACTGCGGGCTCCGGGAGCCCGGTTCGCGTGCGAGCAGAGTGGAGGAGCCGCCACCGTCCAGATTGATGGCGTTGTACGCGCCCAAGTCCCGCATCATCAAAGCGAGTTCGGTGAGGGTGACACCACCCGACGCGGGCTGGCGGCCGTCCACCGTCATCACGTGCATCCGCGACCCGTCCTTGGAGAAGCCGACCGCGGTGCGCGGCGCCGTCGCGTTGTTGGGCCGGCCCTCCCAGTTCTGTGCCTGGCCGTCCACGACGAGCAGGCCCCGCCCGCCCACAGCGGTGCGCGGTACAGGACTGCCGTCGCCCGTACGCACGTGGTATTCGAGCGAGACCGGGTCGCCCTTCTCCAGCGTGCCCAGGGTCTTCGCTCCGGCATCGCGGCCGACGAGGACCGTCGCGCCCTTCGCGATCGGGCCTTCGCCGGGTTCGCCGGTGACCCCGGTGACACGTCCTTCCTCCAGCGTCACCTCGGCGGAGTCGGGGTCGCTGTCGGTGGTCAGGGCCCGGTCGGCCTTGCCCCACTGGGAGTTGTAGGCGCCGATGCCGTTCTCGGGCACATTGGCCGCGTTGTACGCGGACAGTGGCTCCTTGCCGCCGGGGAGGGTGAGGGTGCCCTCGAAGTAGAGGTCGAGGATGCGGCCCGCCGCCTCGGGGCCGAAGCCGAGCGACTCGCTGTTGCCCGCGGCGGGGGAGTGGGTGGCGCGGCCGTCTCTCACGCCGGGGCCGAGCGGTGCGCCGGTCTCGTCGATGTCGAAGAAGTCGGCGTTGAGGGCTGCGACGGTACGCCGCCCCTTGCCCGGGTCGTGCTCCTTGACCTGCTCGGTCACCGTCTTGGGGGCGGAGACTTCACCGGAGGAGAGGTAGTCGGCCCGCGTGCCTCCCGTACCGCTGCCGAGTTCGACGCTGAGGGCGTCTGCCCGCAGCCACTTGTCGGTCTCCAGCCGCTGGAAGGAAGTCAGCCGTGTGCCGGGGGCGACGGGGCGGCTGGTGCGTGACAGCTCCATTCCGTCGCCGTCGGGTATTCCGTTCGGGGTGGCGGAGGCTGCCGGCCGGGTGTGGTGCGGAGCTGCGGACAGTCGGTCTGAGTTCGAGGGCGCGGCCACGGCTGAAGTCGGTGCCTGACAGACGGTCAGGACAGAAAGAACGGCCACTGCGGGAAGCAGTGACCGGGCGAGGACTCTTCGGCGTACGTGAACTCGTATCACAACATCCCCTACAAACACGGGAGTTTCATGCGCTATCTGCGCACACCGTGGCGAAGGGTCCCAGCGGTGACCGGTCTGCACCAGATGTCCGGACGAAACTCGGCGAAAAGAATCGACCGCCAACTCCTGTGGTTCCGCGCTCAGTTGGAGCCACAAAGAGGGAGAGGGGTAGCCGGGGGTGCGCGTGCCGGCTTCGGCAACGACGGCTACGCGGACCTCGTCGCCACCTCGTCCACGGCCACGGTGAACGGCAAGGACAGCATGGGGTGCTTGCGGTGGCCCACGGATCCGACGGCGACGTGCAGCAGACGGCAACTCCCGCTGTACGTACAGGAGTTGCCGCCTCGCCCCGCGCAGCCCAGCCTCAGCGCTTGCGGGTGGCCGGTGCCTTCACGGAAGCCTTCTTCGCGGGAGCCTTGGCCGTCCCGGTCTTCTTCCCAGGCGTCTTCCTGCCTGTGCCCGTGCCGCCGGCCGCCGTACCGGCCACCGGTGCTGCGTCGCTCACCCGGTCACCCAGCACGTCCCGCAGGAACTTCCCCGTGTGGCTCGCCGGGATGGCCGCGACCTGCTCGGGCGTTCCCTCGGCGACCACCAGACCGCCGCCGTAGCCGCCTTCCGGGCCCATGTCGACGACCCAGTCGGCCGTCTTGATGACGTCGAGGTTGTGCTCGATGACGATCACCGTGTTGCCCTTGTCGACCAGGCCGTCCAGCACCGCGATGAGCTTGCGGATGTCCTCGAAGTGCAGCCCCGTGGTGGGCTCGTCCAGCACGTACACCGTGCGGCCCGTGGACCGCTTCTGCAGCTCGCTCGCCAGCTTCACGCGCTGCGCCTCGCCACCGGAGAGCGTCGGTGCCGGCTGCCCGAGCCGGACGTAACCCAGCCCCACGTCGTTCAGCGTCCGCAGGTGCCGCGCGATGCCCGGGACAGCCTCGAAGAAGGCCAGTGCCTGCTCGATGGGCATGTCGAGCACCTCGGAGATGCTCTTGCCCTTGTAGTGGACCTCCAGCGTCTCCCGGTTGTAGCGCGCGCCATGGCAGACCTCGCACGGCACGAACACATCCGGCAGGAAGTTCATCTCGATCTTGATGGTGCCGTCGCCGGAGCAGTTCTCGCAGCGGCCGCCCTTGACGTTGAAGGAGAACCGGCCCGGCTGGTAGCCGCGCACCTTCGCCTCCGTGGTCTCGGCGAAGAGCCTGCGCACGTGGTCGAAGACGCCGGTGTACGTCGC